>JAKSVJ010000142.1 GCA_024408015.1 Clostridia bacterium | reverse complement strand
TATTTCTTTTCTTTATTATATGATTCCGCAACAGCAATATATGCTTTTTCTCTCATATAGCCAGGCTGTGTACAAAGCTGTGCGTTTTCTATAGGTTTATCAAAATAATATCCTGTACAATACTCCCTATGGCTTACACTGTCAAGTTCATCAAGCCAATTTTTGTCAAAAGTATATCCATTTTTGTCATTTAGATAACCATCAATAGCTGCTCTATATGCATTTGTTACCACTGCTGTATAGTATGCACTCTTCATTCTACCTTCAATCTTGAATGAAGATATGCCTGCTTCAATAAGTTCTGGGACATGTTCAACCATGCACATATCTTTAGAACTCATAATGAAAGTTCCGTCCTTGGTCTCTTCTATTGGGAATGGTAAGTCAGGACGCTTTTCTTCTCTTATAGTATAGTTCCAACAACATGGCTGAGCACAAGCTCCTCTATTTGCATCTCTTCCAACGATGTTGTTTGATAACAAGCATCTTCCACTAAAAGAAACACACATTGAACCATGAACAAAAGCCTCGATTTCAATATTATCAGGAAGTTCTCTTCTAAGCATTTTGATTTCTTCCAAAGACAATTCTCTTGCTAACACAACTCTTGTTGCGCCAATACTTGCAAACATTTTACAAGTTTCTGAATTCACAACTCCGGCTTGTGTTGATACATGAATGTTTACATTTGGTATCAACTCTTTACAAAGAGCCATCACTCCTAAATCTGCAACTATAACTCCATCAAGTCCACCATTATTCAATTTTGAAAGACCGGTTATAAATTCAAATAAAAAAAAAAGTTCGTATTCTCTTGGCAATGTATTTAATGTCAAATATATCTTTTTGCCAATATTATGTGCATATGCTAGAGCTTCATCCAACTCTTCTAAGGTAAAGTTATCAGCTGCTGCACGCATCCCAAACTGCTTGCCAGCCAAATATACCGCATCTGCTCCATATAAGAATGCAGCCTTCATTTTTTCAAAATTACCAGCCGGAGATAAAAGTTCAGTCATTCATTTCTCCATATATCTATTGTTTCTTAGGATAGATACCTTTTTCTGTGATTAGTACATCTACTGCCAAATCAAATCTTCCACTTGGAACATTTCCAATCACATATTCGTAGTACTCTACACCAACCTTTGTACCCTTAAATGTTGAAAGGTAACGGTCATAATAACCCCCACCATATCCAACTCTAAAACCTCTCTTGTCATAAACAACAGCAGGAATAATACAAATAACATTATTTTGCAACTGTCCTGTTACTTCAAAAGTAGGTAAGCCTTCCTTGGGTTCATATAAGCCATAATTTCTCAATTCGAAATCATTTTCGTCATTAACAAAATTGAATGTCATTGATCTATCTTCAGGATTTGTTCTAGGAAAAGCAACTTTTTTTCCTGATTTAATAGCATTCCATGCAAGTTCATTTAGATTAATCTCATCGTCTTTTGCATAATACATCAATAATGTATCCGCATATCTATATGTTGCACTAGCCATTATTACAGATGCGATTTTCTTATCCATTTCGCTTTTAACGTTTGAATCCATGCTTCTACGTTTTTCTAGATAAGTTTCCCTAATTTCTGACTTATGTTTTCTTATCTCGTACATTATTCTCCTCCGAGGACCAACAAATGAAAATTATAAAAATCTTACAGATTTACCAATCTCATTTGCCTTATCATCACCGCAAAGAGCTCTAATAAGTTCAATTGCAAACTCATTAGCTGCACCTGCGCCAGTAGCAGTAATCATCTTCCCATCGACCACTACTTTTTTATTTTCAACTTTTGCACCTGTTAGATATTTTTCAAATCCAGGGTAGCAAGTTGCACTCTTTCCATTAAGCAATCCTAATTTTCCATAAATACTTGGAGCTGCACATATAGCAGCTAGGTATAATGATGATTCGATTGCCTTATTGATTAAACTTTGAACAATCTTTGATTTTTCCAAATTTGTTGTTCCAGGCATACCACCAGGAAGAATTAGCATGTCAAAATGCTCTGACAAGTCAAGTTCTGTAGAACTAATATCAGTTATTATTGAGATCCCGTGTGAACCTGTTTGAACTTTATCATCAAGGCCAACAAATGTAACTTCAACTCCTGCTCTTCTCAAATAGTCGAGTGGGGTCAATGCCTCAACTTCTTCTGTTCCGTTTGCGAAAAATAATATTGCTCTCATGCTTCTTGAATATCCAAAAGTGCTGTGACTTTTTCTGCAATCATATTTTGAATTTCTTCTATACTAAGAACATTTTCGCCATTATCACAAATAATCTTTTCCCATCCAAGATTATCAGCGCAATACTGTGCTGCTTTGTAACATGTAGCTAAATATTCTGGATCTTTTTCGTGGATGTCAGCTTGAACACCTGTTTCCTGTTGTCTCTTCTCCATGAGTTTTCTTGACACTTCAGGTTTTACATCAAGATAAATTACCATGTCTGGTTTTGGTAATCCAAGTTTGTTATATTCATAATCAAACAACCATTTAGCAAATTCATCCCAAAGCTCTCTATCAGCTTTTGAAAGCTGATGAACAGCATTTGAAGTTGTATATCTATTAGCGATGATTACTGAATCTTCTTGATTGTAAAAATCGCCCCAATCTGTACGGAATGAATAATATCTATCTACTGCAAAGAATGTTGTGGCAGCATATGGATTTGTATCACTAGGTTTATTACCAAGTTTTCCACCGAGATATTGTTCAACAAGAGTCGCGCCAGGTGTTCCATAAGCTGGGAATGTTATGTATCTAACATTCTTTCCCTGGCTTGTCAATTCTTGAACCAATAATTTACTTTGAGTTTCTTTTCCTGATCCATCAAGACCATCTATAACTATTAACTTTCCCATAAATACTCCATTGAATCAACTGATTAACTATCAGAACGCATTTTCTTTTCTAAATATTCTTCATAAGTGATGAGAACATCACGAGGTTTTTGTCCATTTGGACCACTGACAATTCCTCTATTCTCCATCATATCAATAAGCTTCGCAGCTCTTCCATATCCCAAAGATAAACGTCTCTGAAGCAAGGATGTTGAAATTTTCTTTTCTTCGATAGCAATCTTTACTGCCTCATCAAAAGCTGAATCTTCATTTCCTTCGCTTTCATCAGCACCTGAATCTCCACTAGATTGTGATTTTTTACCTTTTTGGTCAAGTTCACTTGTTGCTCTATCAATTTGGTCAGCTACTTCTGCATTATATCCGCCAGCTCCATTGTTTTCTTTAATGAATGAAACAATCTTGTCAATTTCGCTTTCATCAACATAAGCACCTTGTACACGTAGAGCTGATCTTGAACCAACAGGGGCGTAAAGCATATCACCTCTACCAACGAGTTGTTCAGCACCAGTTGTATCAAGGATTGTTCTAGAGTCAATTGAGCCTTTAACTGCACAAGCTATACGAGAAGGAATATTTGATTTAATAGTACCTGTAACAACGTCTACTGAAGGTCTTTGTGTACCAATAATAAGATACATTCCGGCAGCTCTCGCCTTTGCGGCAATACGAGCAATTGAACTTTCAACTGCATCTCCTGCAGTTTGCATCAAGTCAGCCAACTCATCTATGATAATAACTATTTGGCTAATCTTTTCTGCTTCAGGATGTTCCTTGCAATATTCGTTATATTCATCGTATTTACGTTTATGTGTTTGTTCAAGAAGACTATATCTTCTCTCCATTTCTGTTACACACCAGTTAAGAGCACCTGCTGCTTTTTTAGGTTCTGTAACAACTGGAACAAGCAAGTGTGGAATTCCTTCATACATACTAAATTCAACCTTTTTAGGGTCAATAAAGATGAACTTTAAGTCTTCCGGAGTTGCTTTGTACAACAAACTTGCAATAATAGAGTTCATTGTAACTGATTTACCAGTACCAGTAGCTCCCGCAATCAAAAGGTGAGGCATCTTTGATACATCACAATAAACCTTTTGACCTGTAATATCTATACCTAGGGCTGCAGTTAATTTGCTCTTTGCATTTTTGAATTCAGGCGCATCAACAAGATCACGGAGATATACTGTTGATGTCTTTTTATTTGGTACCTGAATACCAATAGCACTCTTGCCAGGAATAACACCTTCAATAA
>JAKSVJ010000141.1 GCA_024408015.1 Clostridia bacterium | reverse complement strand
GGATCATCGAGGAAACAAAACCCAAATATGCAATTGCAGAAAACGTCAAGAATCTTGTTTCAAAGAAGTTCGCAACAGAGTTCGAAATCGTACTCGATGCACTTGATGAAGCTGGTTACAACAATTATTGGAAAGTGCTTAACACAAAGGATTTTGGAATACCACAGAACAGAGAAAGAGTTTTCATTGTTTCTATTAGGAAGGATATTGACAAAGGTTTTGAGTTTCCTGAAGGTTTCCCACTTGAATTAAGGCTTAAAGATGTGCTGGAAGATGAAGTGGATGAGAAGTACTACCTTGATGATACAAGGATAAATATGATTCAAAATTGGAAAGCTCAACAAAGACCACTTTCACAAGTTCTTGGAAACGAAAGCACATGTAGAACATTGACAGCAAGAGGTGCAGGTGAGTGGCATAGTGGGATGATTTTATACTCAAACCAGCTAGAAGATACAACAAATGTTGAAGAAATCAAACTTCCAGGTGCCTATGGGCGCAGTTTTGGAAGTAGGGGGAAGCTACAAGACCTTGATGGAACATGCCAGACGTTGGTTTCTGCAATGGGTACAGGTGGCGGAAATGTTCCAATAGTAGTTGGACAGGCACACAAGTGTGATAGTCAATCTGGAAAAGTATACTCAATGGAAGGAATTTCACCAACTATGGTTGCAGGTACACATGGATATGCAATGGGATATATCGAAGTTAAGGAAGGCACCAAAAAAGGTTACACAGAAGCAACCGAAGGTGATTCCATCAATCTTGGTTTTCCATCATCAACAACAAGGCGCGGAAGGGTAGGCCACCAGGTTTCCCAAACGTTAGATACTAGTTGCAACATGGGAGTTGTTGAAAATTTAAGAATCCGTAAACTCACACCAAAAGAGTGTTGGAGATTGCAAGGCTTTGATGATGAATCATTTGAAAGAGCTGCAAAGGTAAATTCAAACACTCAGCTTTATAAACAGGCAGGAAACTCAATAACAGTAAAGGTTCTTGAGTATCTATTTAAAGCATTATTTAAAGAGGTGATTTAAATGCCTAAGTCAACATTGACATGGTACAAGAGCAGAACAAACAGAATCATGCGTGATGTCAGAGCATTAAAACAGAAAGACATTGCAAATGAAATAAATGAAAGTCAGCAAGTTATCAGTTATCGAATCAATAACGTGTATGAAAAAGAGTTGAATGATTGGATAAGAATCTTAAACCTTGCAGGCTATGAAATAACAGAGAAAGGAGAATGATGGAAGAGAAAAATAAAAATGTCACACAGATAATTTTAGAAGTTGTAGAAGAAATGTGCGACAAGTATTGCAAATACAGTGATCAGGCAAAAGCAAATGATGATTTATGGACAGAACATTGTGATAATTGTCCGCTAAATAAATTATGAAAGGAGAGAGAAAAATGGCACTTGATTGGTTAGATGATGAAGAACTGCCAGGAGACAATTATTTCCCTAAAAAGGAAAAGGAAATTGATATTCCTGACTTCTTAAACAAAGGCCCAGAACTTCCAACAGAAGAACAGCTCATGGCACAGGCAATGCTAAACAATGTACCGAACAATAATGAAATTGAAAAGCAGAACCACCTGGCTGAATTAGAAAGGGCCTGCCAGAACTGGGATGAAGATGAATGGCACGCGGTAATCATCCATGCAGCTTCAAGAGTTATGACAGCAGAACTTGACAGAAGATTAAAAGTCATGGAGAGCTACATTCAGAATACAAGATCAAATATGAACTTGTTAACAAGTCAAAAAATTTAAGGGGGTAAAAATGAAAATCATTGTTGAAGGTTTTGATGATGATATTGCAGTTGCACTCACGCAGAGGATTGATGATGCATTAGTTATGGGCCTTGAGGAACTAGCTTTTCAGGCAAAGCTCATGAGCATCAAAGCAACAATATCATTAGAAGATGGCGCAATAGTAATAAGAAAGGATAAAGATGTATGAAAAAGAATTTTTCACAGATGGAAGTATGGGGATATGTTGCAGTGTTCTGCACGATGATGCTTATAACAGCAGGTATTCTCTTTGGATAGAAAAGAAAGTGCCTCACAAGTGTTGGCGCACCTATGAGGCTGAAAGGTAAACAAACTAAATTATTTACACATTCATTGTAACAAAAGAAAGAGAGGCAGGCAATGGACAATGAAATCAGCGCAGCAATCAAAGATTTGCTCATTTCAACAAAAATTAAAGGCATTGGAAAGCTAGTTGAACATATGGAAAAAGAAGGATTTTTCACTGCTCCATGTTCAGGTAAACATCATCTATGCAAAGAAGGTGGACTTGCAGAACATAGTTTAAATGTATTAAAAACTGCAATTTCACTTGATGCATCACTTGGAACAGCTAAAGAGGGTACGTTTAGTTATAACGATCTTGTTATTACTTGTTTGCTCCATGATCTTGGGAAAATGGGAGACTACAGCAAAGCCAATTATGTTCCAAATGTTTTGAAGTCTGGAAAGGTTTCAGAAGCTGAACCATTCAAGACAAACAAAGATTTGTTATATGTTCCACACGAAGTAAGAAGTATCGCAATTGCTGAAAGATTTATAAATCTTACAGAGGAACAGGAATTCGCAATCTTGTACCACAACGGATTGTATGGTGATTTCAGATACACCATTCAGGGTAAAGAAACACCATTGTATTTAATACTTCACTTTGCAGATATGTGGTGTAGCAGAGTAACAGAAATAGAGGAAGGAGAAGATTGATATGGGAATAGGCGTATTTATTCTTGGAGAATCTGGAAGTGGTAAAACATATTCGGTCAAGGGGTTGAATCCAAATGACTGTAAAGTGTTTTCAGTTAAAAAAGGCACATTACCATTTCCAACAGGTAAGGATTATGAAATCGTCAAAAAGTCTGATTATGCATCAATATGGAAAGAGTTGCAGAATCCAACAAAGAAAACTTATGTAATTGATGACAGTCAATACTTAATGGTTGATGAGTTTTTCAGAAAAGCCAATGACACAGGATATAAAAAATATACCGATATTGGAAAGAATTTCAGCACATTATTAGAAGCTGTTGAAAAGACACCAGATGATGTAATTGTTTACTTTTTACACCATACACAGACAACCAGTGATGGAAGAATTAAAGCCAAGACAGTTGGTCAGATGCTTGATTCATATTTAACTCTTGAGGGTTGTGTTGATGTTTGTTTAATAGTCAGAACAGATGGCAAAGAACACTGGTTTGATACTCAATCAGATGGAATTACAACTGCAAAGAGTCCAGAGGGGATGTTTGAAATAAAAATTCCAAATGATTTGGGAATCGTTGATGCAGCAATTAGAAACTATTACGGATTATAAGAAAAGGAGATTAAACAAATGAAAGCAGTTAATTTATCAGATGTTAAGGAAGCAGGAACAAGTTCAAGAATGCCTGCAGGTGGTTATGTGTGTAGATACACAGTTGTTTCAGATGTACCAGATAAGGAATATCTGTACATGGAGTTTGATGTTGCAGAAGGTGAATTCAAGGATTATTACAAGAAACTTGAAGAAGATAAAGGCTTTTGGGCAGGCAATTGTTACAGATCATACAAGGAAACAGCACTTCCAATGTTCAAGAGAATGTGTTCAGCGGTTACAAAGAGCAATCCGGGATTCATTTTCGATGGTGGCAAGATGAATGCGGACGAAAAAACTCTTGTTGGTAAGTATGTTGGACTTGTATTAGGTGAAGAAGAATATGAGAAGAAAGATGGTTCAATCGGAACAAAGTTAACAATCTCATATGAATGTGAAATTGACAAAATCCGTAAGGGTGATTTCAAGATTCCAAATAAGAAATACCTTAATAATGACAACGCTCCATCAGATGCAGCACAGGGATTCACAAGCATTGATAATGCTGTTGGTGAAGAGTGCCCATTTGCATAAATGATCATTATTGAAGATAGCAGGCAGCAGAAGAATAAACATGAGCTTAAACATTCCCATTTCAATGAGATGGGAGTGGAGCTCATAAGGTGCAAACTACCATTTGGAGATTATGCAAAAGTTCCATCAGTATCAGTTGACACAAAAGCCAATATGCTTGAGATAGCGCAAAACATAGGCAGTGACCATAAAAGGTTTAAATCAGAA
>JAKSVJ010000140.1 GCA_024408015.1 Clostridia bacterium | reverse complement strand
AAATACATTTGGGGTAAATGAGCCGATTTTTACAAATGAAATAGAATATAAAGAGTATTCGAAACCTTGGATAAACAAAGCTCTTGCTGATTGTTGCAACGAGGGCAAGTTGGTTCGTTTTGATAAAGGCATCTACTATATTCCAAAAACCACATTATTGGGAGTATCAAGATTAAATCCAAGAAAAGTGATAGAGAAAAAATATATTATAAATGGAAATAATCGCAATGGGTATTACTCTGGCTCTTCATTTTTTAATCAAATTGGTCTATCAACTCAAGTGCCGAATATTATCGAGGTATTTACTAACGACGAGCAATCAAAAGTTCGAGAGGTGATGGTAGGCACGGTAAAGGTAATATTGAGGAAAGCAAGAGTCAATATAAATAAAGAAAATGCGAATGTATTAAGTTTTCTTGAGTTAATGAATTGTGTTACGGCATCTTTTTTTGATGAACAAAGAAAAGAAATTGTTAATGATTACATCCGTAAATATGGGATAACACGCAAAGATATAAGCAAATATGCCAGTGCATTTCCTGACAAGGCTTTGAGAACATTGATTGAGAGTGAGGTAATTTATAGTGTTACATAATGATAGAGATTTATTTGAGGCGGTTGTACTTTCAGCGGCTGAACAATTTGAAATTGATCCCGTTATTATAGAAAAAGATTACTACGTAACACTTTTCTTAAAGGAAATAGTAAAAAGACAGCCAAAAATTATTTTTAAAGGCGGCACATCACTTTCTAAATGCTATCACCTTATTAATCGTTTTTCGGAAGATATCGATTTAAACATAGAGAGTGATAAAAAACCCACTGAAGGTCAAAGAAAAAATTTGACAGCTACTATTCTGTCAGTTATAGAGGATTTTGGATTTGTATTAAAGAATCCGGAAAAAATTGGAAGTAGAAGGGATTACAATCGCTACGAGGTGGACGTTGATTCGTTATTTTCTTCTGAATACTTAAAGCATGACTTGATTGTTGAGACGGCTGTTTTCTTGCGTGCATATCCGAGCGTAAAAATGCAGGCTAGCTCATTTGTATATGAATATCTAAAAGCAGCAGGAAGAGACGATATTGTTGCAATGTGCGGACTTGAACCATTTGAACTTCAAGTACAAGCAGTGGAAAGAACTTTTATAGACAAATTATTTGCTCTATGTGATTATTATCTACAAGACAAAGTGTCAGAGCATTCAAGGCACCTATATGATATTTATAAAATGTCAAGTATTGTAATAATTGATCAGAAACTTAAAGAATTATTTAATGCGGTTAAAGAAGAACAAAAAATAAAAAAAATCTGCCCATCGGCAGCAGAAGAAATATGTTTTAAAGATTGCATCACAGAAGTAATAAAACAGGATGTTTATAAAAAAGACTATGAGCAAATAACGCAATCGTTTATTTTTGAAAAAACTGACTATGAAACGGTTAGTGCAAATTTGCAAAAAATAATAGATAGTGGTTTATTTGAATAATGGTAGTTATAATCATAAAATAATTAATTGAGTGCTTGAGAGATAAGATGTAAAAATTAAAATAATATTATCCATCGTGATATTTCTCACATACAACAAGCATAAATACCAATACAATATAGATACAAACAGAAAACCTGCAGGTTATGTTTGAAAAATATAAGAGGTGAAAGGTATGGAAATTGGTTTTTATGTTTGCAATACCTGTGGTAATCATGTTACAATGATACAGGATAGTGGTGCAAACCCAGTGTGCTGTGGTGAACGCATGGAGAAACTTAAATCTCACACAAATGATTTCGCTTCTGAAAAACACGTGCCGGAAGTGAGAACATGCTGTGGCTCAGTTCAAATTAAAATCGGCAGCGAAAGCCATCCAATGGAAGACAAGCATTTCATTGAATGGGTTTGCATTGAAACAGATAAAGGTGTTTATGTAAGAACACTTGGACCAGGAGACAAGCCAATTGTCACTGTAAATCTCGGTTTTAAGGAAAAAGTCAAGAATGTTTATGCATATTGCAACGTTCATGGCTTATGGCTGAAATCTTGTGATTAAAAAGGGAGATAGTAACATGTCATTCGCTGAACAACTGCCATTTTGGAACAAGTTAAACTATCATGAAAGAAACTACATCGAAAGATCGATTTTTATAAAGCACTATTCAAGAGGTGAGCCTATATTTGACTCTTGTGACAGCTATATAGGTTTAACACAAATTTTAACAGGTAGAGCTAGAATGTATATTAGTGCTGATGATGGCAAAGAATTAACTCTTTTTAGAATTAGAAAGGGTGAGTGCCTTGTTCTTTCTGCGGCAGATATTATGGAGCGAATTACATACGAGACAAGACTTGTAGCAGAGGATGATACCGATGTATTAATGCTTGGAAAAGCAGAATTTGACTCACTAGTTAATAACAGTATTGAAGTAAAAGCATTTGCATATCAATCAATAGCAGAACATCTGTCAGACGTCATGTGCGGGCTCAAAAGAATGATACTCGAAAAACTAGATCAAAGAATTGCTTCTTTTTTAATACAAGAATCTAATTCTGGCGAACATGTTATTTACATAACACAAGAACAAATTGCGAGCGAATTTGGAACAGCAAGGGAAGTTGTCACGAGAATACTAGGCCACTTTGAAGCAAGTGGATATATAGCATTAAAAAGAGGACAAATTGCCGTTGTAAATCCACAAGAACTTAAACTTAGATTTAATTTGTGACATTACAAAAAATCTCAAAATTTGATATAAATAGGATGGCATTCATCTACTTTAAGCGGTAGGTGAATGCCTTTTTTGTAGTGTTAGCGATACACAATTTTGTGAACAAAAATTACGCTTATGCACCCAATGGTTGACATTACAATATGCATATGATAAGGGATAAAAACACTAAATTTGAGCCAAACAAGTGAATATACAACAAAAATGGATGTAATCGCAACTAATGAGTTACAAAAAAACAACCACAGATTTCTTGATAAAAAAACGTAATAAATATATAATAAATATATAATATGGAAAATATGCGAAATTTATCATAGGAAGGTATTTACACATGACAATTGGTGAAAAAATCGTTCATTTAAGAACAGCATCCCGCATATCTCAAGAGCAGCTTGCAGAGAAGCTTGCTGTATCTCGTCAGTCTGTTTCCAAGTGGGAAATGGATCAGGCAATCCCTCAAATTGATAAGCTTCTAGCTATTAGTGACATGTTTTGTGTTACAGCAGATGACCTATTAAGAGATGACGTTGTAATCCACAGAGATGGCATTGGCGCTAAGAGCACAAAAGAAGAAGTAAAAGGAAATAAGTACTTCGGAACAGATGGTTTTAGAGGTGAGGCAAATAAGACTCTTACATCTGATCAAGCATATAAAGTTGGTCGTTTTATAGGTTGGTATTATTCTTCTCCAATCTCAGGTTGTAGAACTCCTGGATACAGACCAAGAATTGTAATTGGTAAAGACACAAGACGTTCAAGCTATATGCTTGAATATTCAATAGCAGCAGGACTTGCTTCAAGTGGCGCTGATGCATATATGCTTCACGTTACAACAACACCAAGCGTATCATATATCACAAGACAAGACGAATTTGATTGTGGTGTCATGATTACAGCCTCACATAATCCTTTCTATGATAATGGTATTAAAATCATTAATAAATACGGTGAAAAACTTGATGATGAAACAGCAAGCCTCATTGAAGCATACATCGATGGCGACTTAAAGAAGATTGGCATTGGACAAAGTGACATTCCATATGCTCATAGAGATCGCATTGGTTGCATTGTTGACTATTATGCAGGTAGAAATAGGTACATGGGTTACCTCATTTCCGTTGCTTCTCACTCATATAAAGACCTTAGAATTGGTATTGACTGTGCTAATGGTGCGTCATGGACTATAGCTAAAGCAGTATTTGATGCTTTGGGTGCTAAGACATACATCATTGGAGCAGAACCAGATGGTACAAACGTAAACCTTGGTTGTGGTTCTACACATCTTGAAGCATTAAGAAATCTTGTTCTTGAAAAACATGTGGATATGGTTGTCGGAGACCGACTCTCATCAACATATTTTACAGAGAATAAAAGACCATTCCATAATGCCGGAAATACACTTGTTAAAAATAGTGTAAACTTCCTTTTCAGAAATA
>JAKSVJ010000014.1 GCA_024408015.1 Clostridia bacterium | reverse complement strand
GCTTCTCCAAACAAAGCACCGACTTTTTTGTCACCATTGTAAAATACATCAGTAAGTTTAGCAATATCCTCTAGAGTGACATCATCACTGCTAGCTAGACCATATCCAAGTCTTGCGCCATCCAAAAATAGTTTGAGATTATATTCATCACATATTGTTCTCAACTCAACCAATTCGGATTTTGAATACAAAGTTCCAAATTCCGTTGGGTAAGTGATATATACCATACCTGGAAAAACCATATGCTCATGAAAATCGTCGTTATAAAAGGTATTAAGGTACTCTCGAAGTTTTACTGGATCAATCTTACCATCTATGCTTGGAACATTTAACACCTTATGTCCAGTATACTCGATGGCGCCTGCTTCATGACAACTAATATGTCCTGGTTCTGTAGCAATAACGCCTTCATACGGCTTTAACATCGAGTCAATGATAACTTGATTAGTTTGAGTTCCACCAACCAAAAACCATACTTCTCCATCTTCTAATCCGCAAGCTTTCTTTATTTTTTCTTTAGCTAAGTCACAATATTTATCTTTTCCATAGCCAACATTTTTTTCAAGCCCCATACCGATTATTTTATCAAGAATAACCTTGTGAGCGCACTGACAATAGTCGTTAATAAAAGAAATCATGTTCCATCTCCGTTTTTCGTAGTATTTTACATTTACCTTTATGACCGAACAAATGCATACATTTTACACATTTGTATTAGATACTTGATTTTTTCAGATGCCACAAGTGTTTTTCACAAAACACTGTGTGTATACGTAACATTTTATCATGCACAAAAAATTATAGCACCTATAATAAAAACAATCAAGACAAATAATGAATTTGCGTACTTTTTTTACACTTGATTAAAATACCCTTTTGTGATAATATATATTATTAGATTAATATACTCGGGAGGTAGACATGGATAGCTTATTAAATGTACTCAAAATAATCGGTATATGCGCAGCAATTTTAATTCTCTTTTTTATCGCAATAGTTATTTTAAGGCATTATCACAAGAGAAAAATACTACGTAGTTTTTCCCCATCCAGAAAAGATGTCATGTATGTCTTAAACATGATTTTTGGTAAACAAAATGTATTAAAAAATGTCTACTTACCTATTTTCGATGAAACCAACACTATAACTTCGTATGTTTATGCAGATACTATTATATTGCTAAAAACAGGAATTGCTGTATGTAGATTTAGCACAGAATCTGGCATGATATCTTGCGATTATGGCTCCACTTGGCACCAATCAGCAAGACTTAGAACAGGTGGAACAAGAGAACTAGACTTTACAAATCCAACCACTAATAATTCAAAGGCTGCTAGTGCAATACGTAAGCTCTTCTCTTTTAACAATCTTGAAGAGCCGCCTGTATTTCAACACGTAATCTTTACGCCCAAAACAGTCTCTTTCCAAATGCCAATTGAGAATGTATTCACTCTAGATGAAGGCATTAAGAGCCTAAAAGCATTGAGAAAAGAATCAAAACTTGAAGGTGACCCACAAGCAGAGTTTTACGAATTACTAAATCACTATATGGTTAAAAAACATGCTGCCGCAAAATACAACATCGAGGGATTAGATTAATGCCAGTAGTACAAAAAGAAGAAAAAAAATTCATTTCCTCTTCCCTCATGGAAGGTTTTGTGTCTATACGTTCCGTGATCGAAGGAAATATCAATAAAACAAATGATAGAAAAATTAATACAATCTTTTATGATACAGCAAAAAAAGTGTCAAAAAAGAAAGAATTATCGTTTTTAAAAGCAAAAAGTTATGAACTTGGATATGAGATGGTAGAAGTTGATAGTGACTATATCTCATCAAGAACAATTGGAAACAGCCATGGTGGTATCATTGCCGATTGTGGAGAAAGAATGCTTCCAAACATCGAAAATGACAACATAATACCAAATGGTTTTTATGTCATGCTTGAAGGAATTGAAGATCCTTACAATTTTGGTTATTCTTTACGTTCAATATATGCCGCAGGAGCCGATGGCATTTTGCTATCAGAAAGAAACTGGATGAGTGCTGCGGGAGTTGTTGCAAGAGCCTCTGCGGGAGCTTCTGAACTTGCAAAAATATATGTTGTCAACCCAGAGGAAGCAATTAAAAAGTTCAAAGAACAAGGCTATAAGGTTTATGCAACAGACAAGGCAGAAGAAAGCATATCAGTATATGATGCAAATTTAAAGAAACCTCTTCTTTTACTAGTTGGTGGAGAGAAACGAGGATTGTCAAAACCTGTACTTGATTTATCTGATGGCATCTTGTGTCTTGATTATGGAAGAGAATTTAGAGCTGCCCTTTCAGCCGCAAGCGCCGCTTCAATAATATCATTTGAAATATTTAGACAAAATCGAGAAAAAAATGGACAAAAAGCCTGAAATAATAAATGAGAATATAACCTTGTTTCAAAAAGATAAATCTCTTTCTTTTGGAACAGATGCATACCTCTTGTCCGCATATATTAAGTCAAATTCAAAAAAAGCTTGTGAATTTGGAGCTGGCACCGGTGTCATCTCACTACTATGTTTGGCAAAAGAAAAGATTAAGTCTTCCCTTTTAGTCGAGATACAAGAAAGTCTCTCTGAAATATCTAAGTCAAATGCTATCGAAAATGGCTTTAACGACAAAGTTGAAGTTTTGTGCAAAGATTTAAGAGAAATACCAAAGGAATACAACGAATCTTTTGATACAGTTTTAACTAACCCACCATATATGAAAATGACAAGCGGAAAGTTAAACGATGATAGTTCAAACCTGATGTGCAGGCATGAAGTAAATGGGGATATTAGTGATTTTGCAAAAAATGCATCAAGATTATTGAAATTTGGTGGAATGTTTTACGTAGTCTATCGTCCAGATCGTCTTAGTGAGCTCTTATTTGCTTGCGAGAAAAATAATCTTCATGTAAAAAGAATGACCTTAGTTTACCCAACAACAGAACATGTCCCATGTATAGTTCTTATTTCCGCAAAAAAGGGTGCATCTGATGGAATGATAACCACAAAACCACTAATCATGTACAAAGATAAATCAAACATGTCTGATTCTGGATTTACAGACGATTTAAAATATATATATGAACATGGGGATTTCCCAAAAGAATATCGATAGGAGACACACAATTTGAAGAAATCAGTTTTAAAACAATATGCTAGATTGATTGCCGTAAAAGGTGCCGGAATTCAAAAAGGTCAAGAAGTTGTTATTAGATGTGGACTTGATCAAATTGATTTCATAACAATACTCACTGAAGAATGCTATAAGGCAGGTGCTGCAAAAGTTAGCGTAGAGTTCAATCATCAAGCTATTTCAAAATTGCATTACAAATATAGAACATTAAAAAATCTCTCAAAAGTTGAGAATTGGGAAATTGAAAAACTCAAACATAGAGTTGAAAAATTGCCAGCGCTAATATACATTGATTCAGAAGATCCAGACGGAATGAAGGGTGTAAACCAAGTAAAAGTTTCTAAATCAAACCAGGCAATTTACCCTATAACAAAGCCTTATAGAGATGCAATGGAAGGAAAATATCAGTGGTGCATAGCAGCAGTTCCTGGTGAAAAATGGGCAAAAAAAGTATTTCCTAACGATAGAAAATCGGTTGCAATGGAAAAACTTTGGGACGCTATATTAAAAACAGCAAGAGCTGACGGCAACAATCCTGTTGAAGATTGGAATAACCACAACAAAAATTTGCAATCAAGATGTGATTATCTTAATTCCCTAGGTATTGCAAAATTGAAATATTCATCTTCAAATGGTACAGATTTTGAAGTTGGCCTTATAGACAATGGTATTTTTATTGGTGGATGCGAAAAAACACCTTCAGGAGTTGAATACAACCCAAACATGCCAAGTGAAGAGGTTTTCACTTCCCCAATGAAAGGCAAAGCCGAAGGTATTGTTTATTCAACAAAACCATTATCATACAGGGGCGAGCTAATAGAAGACTTTTCTATAACATTCAAGGATGGAAAAGCAGTCGATTGCTCAGCAAAGAAAAACGAGGACTTGTTGAAAGACATGATTTCAATGGATGAGGGCGCTGCTTATTTAGGTGAATGTTCTCTAATCCCATATGACTCGCCTATTAGAAATACTGAAATAACTTTCTTCAACACACTGTTTGATGAAAATGCATGTTGTCATTTAGCTCTTGGAATGGGATTTATGGAATGCATTAAAGATCATAATAATTACTCGCTTGAAGAAGTTCGTGATATGGGTATTAATGATTCTCAAATTCACGTGGACTTCATGATAGGTTCCGTTGACATGAAAATTGATGCAATAACAAAAGAAGGAAAAATAGTTCCGATATTCCGTGATGGAAATTGGGCTTTCTAAATAAAGGAGGAACATAAAATGGAAAATAAAGGTAAGTTTTATATTACAACTGCTATAGCATATGCTTCTGGAAAACCACACATTGGAAATGTTTATGATCCAATAGTTGCCGATGTTATAGCAAGATACAAAAGAGCGCTTGGTTATGATGTTTTCTTCTGTACAGGTACAGATGAGCATGGCCAAAAAATCGAAAACAAAGCAAAAGATGCTGGGGTAAGCCCTCAAGAGTTCGTAGATAACATCTCTGGTACAATCAAATCCATTTGGGATATGCTCGGAATCAGTTATGACCACTTTATTAGAACTACTGATGACTATCATGTTAAAGCAGTTCAGAAAATCTTCACAAAATTTGTTGAGCAAGGCGATATATACAAAGGCGCTTATGAAGGATGGTATTGCGAACCATGTGAATCATTCTTCACTGACACTCAAGCAGAAGGTGGAATTTGCCCTGACTGTGGTAGACCACTAAAGAGAGCTCAAGAAGAGGCTTATTTCTTCAAGATGAGCAAATATCAAGATCAATTAATGGCTTACATTGAAGAGCATCCTGATTTTGCTGTTCCAGAAAGCCGTAGAAAAGAAATGGTTAATAACTTCTTAAAACCAGGGCTTCAGGATTTGTGTGTATCACGTTCTTCTTTCACCTGGGGTATTCCTGTAGAAGTTGATCCAAAACACGTTACATACGTATGGCTTGATGCTTTGACAAACTACATCACAGCACTAGGATACAATCCAGAAGGCAGTGATGAAAAATACAAAAAATACTGGCCAGCTGATGTTCACGTTATCGGTAAAGACATCATTAGATTCCATATGATTTATTGGCCAATATTCCTCATGGCAATGGGCGAACCACTCCCTAAAAAGATTTTTGCTCATCCTTGGATGTTGTCTGGCATGGATAAAATGTCAAAATCAAGAGGCAACGTTATTTACCCAGATAAACTAGTAAATGCATTTGGTCTCGATGCTGTAAGATATTACTTATTAACTGAGATGCCATTCGCTAATGATGGTACTATCACTTATGAGAATGTCATTTCACGTTTTAACACAGACTTAGCTAATACATTCGGAAACCTAGCGTCAAGAACAATAGCCATGACAAAGAAGTATTTCAATGGGGTTATTCCTTGTCCAACCGTTTCAACAGAATTTGACGAAAGTTTAAAGACTGCAGCCGCAGAAGCATATAAAGGTTTCACAGAAAATATTGAAAACTACCATGCTGCCGATGCTATTGAAGCAGCCATGAATCTTGCAGTAAGAGCAAACAAGTATATCGATGAAACAACTCCATGGTCACTTGCTAAAGATGAAACAATGAAACCTAGACTTGAAGCAGTTATATACAATTTGCTTGAAACACTCCGTATCACAGCACTTCTTCTCTCCCCAATTATGCCTGAGTCTTGTAAAAAGATTCTAGAAGCATTGTGTGCCGCAAATGATGAATTTGAAAGCGCTGCTACTTTTGGCGGATTAAAAGCCGGAAATACTGTCGGCGAAGTTGGAGTTCTTTTCGCTCGAATTGACGAAAAGAAAAAGCTTGACGAATTAAACGCTGAAAATGCATAAGTTGTTTGACACACACGCACACTATACAGATGAAAAGTTTGACAACCCCGACGAACTCTTAAAAGAGATTTTCGCCGGGGATGTCGGCTACATAACATGTGTTGCGTCTAACATTGAAGATAGTATTGAATGCATTAACTATGCAAATAGATACGATAACATCTATGCTTCAGCTGGAATACATCCACATGAGTGCGAGAAACTAATTGACATCAACGCGGATATGCAGAAACTAGAGCAGCTTCTAACAAAGAACAAGGTAGTTGCTTTAGGAGAAATTGGACTTGACTATCACTACGACAAAGATTGGGAAATTAAACAAAAAGAATATTTTGACGCGCAATTATCTCTCTCTGAAAAGTTAAAGCTTCCAGTAATCATTCACGATCGTGAAGCGCATATGGATGTGTTTGATATTATTAAGAGTCATCCAAACTCAACTGGCATTATACACAGTTGCTCTGAAAGCAATGAAATGGTCAAAGAATACATAAAGCGTGGTTGGTATATTTCATTTTCTGGGACAATCACATTCAAAAATGCTTCTAAAGTTCTAGATGCCGTTAAAGCTACTCCTTTAGATAGAATTCTAGTTGAAACAGATTGCCCATATTTAGCACCAGTACCTATGAGAGGTACTATAAACTCAAGTTTGAATTTGCATTATACAGCTGAAGCTGCTGCAAACACTTTAGGTGTTGATTATGATACATTTTGCGATAACGAAATGAAAAATGCCAAAACAATCTTTAAAATTAATTAGTTGCTTATGATTGAGAATTATGAAGTTTTATTGCGTCATATAGAAGATAAAGCCTCTGAATGCGATAGAAATTATATGATTACATCTTCCTCATTTCTAGATATGGCTCAAAGAACAGCAGTTGAAAATCACTTAAAAAGCATGCATATAAGGTGCGTATTTTATGGTGGATTTGAGGAAGCCGAAAGAACAATATGTATTTTCTACCCTGACTATATTGACGATATAATCAATCACCTTAACAGGAATCCTAAAAATAACCAAATTAAACCACTACGAAGAAAAATAAAAAAAGGACCACCCAAATTATCTCATAGAGACTATCTCGGTGCTTTGATGGCTTTAGGCATTAAACGCGAGGCCATTGGGGATATTATCGTTTATGATGAAGGTGCGGACATAATCATTAAGAAGGAAATGGAATCATATTTGTATTCTTCTCTTTCCTCAGTTGGTAAAAATGATGTTGAAACAGAAATCATACCAATCGACAAAATAAATGCTCCGGTATATAAGTTTGTTGAAAGTAGATGTACTGTCCCATCACTTAGACTAGATGCAATAATCGCAGAAGCGTTTAATCTATCCAGAGACAAAGCTTCGCAAGCAATAAATAGTGGACTCGTGTATATAAATAGCCTTCAAACATACAAGGTTGACGCAAAAGTGAAAGAAGGCTCTAAATTAGTTTTACGAGGACATGGCAAAATAATATTAAAAGAAATAATTGGGCTCACAAAAAAAGAAAGAGTTGCAATATTAATAGACAGGTATGTTTGATAATGGAAAAATTCAGTTGTCCAGTCTGTAGAAAAAAACTAACATTACAAGAAAAATCACTTGTTTGTGAAAACAAACATTTGTACGACATATCAAAAAAAGGCTATGTTAACCTATTGATGTCTCAAAAATCATCAGATGCTAGACATGGCGATAGCAGAGAAATGATTGTCGCTCGAATGAACTTTTTAAACCTTGGGTATTACGAAAAACTGTTAAATCATGTATTAGACATTATATATAATCATTCATTTAATGAAGTTAGCATTCTTGACATCGGTTGTGGTGAGTGTTATTACACATCACACATAAGAGAACGAATTGAATGCTTTAATCCTGTAATATATGGAATAGATATTTCTAAAGACGCTTTAATCTATGGATATAAAAGAGATAAAAAGCTCAATCTGTCAGTAGCATCCGCTTTTGATGTACCAGTTCTTGACGAGAGTTTTGATATAGTACTCAATATGTTTGCGCCACATTCCGAAAACGAATATTCAAGAATACTAAAAAGTGATGGCATATTAGTGAGAGTGTTCCCTTCTACCCATCATCTTTGGGAATTTAAAAGCGCCATTTATGATAATCCATATAAAAATGAAGATCCTTCAATTAATATTGACAATTTTGAATTGATTTCAAATGAATCATTGACTTATACAATAGAACTAAAATCAAATGACGAAATACAAAGTCTTTTTAAGATGACTCCTTATTCGTATAAAACATCAGAAAACGATGAGAGAAAAGTCGAATCTTTGAATAGCCTTTCAACAACAGTTGATTTTAAAATATTAGTTTACAAAAAGGTGTAGTATGTCTAAAAAAATACAACTTAATAAATCCGGAAAAATACTAGTTACTTTAGTTTCATTAGCTTTAGTAATAGGTATTATTTGCTTTTTTGTTTTCGTTGTTTTTGGTGTAAAGCCTAAACCTTTAATTGATAAACAAATCATAGCGAAAAGTGAATATACTTATACCGGAGATAAGAACAACGGTATCAAATATATAGTTATCCATTATGTTGCAAATCCTGGCTCATCTGCTCAAGCTAATAGAAATTACTTTAACAATTTAGCAACAACTCATGAGCGCCGAGCTTCTGCACATTTTGTTATAGGTTTAGATGGAGAAATAATACAGTGCGTCCCTCTTGATATGGCGCCTTATGCTAACGGTAATGATTACTATAACATGAATTCCATTTCTATCGAGTGTTGCCACGAAGATTCTACCGGAAAATTTAACGAAAAAACCATAGAATCATTAAAAAAATTGGTGTTGTGGTTGTGTCAAAAGTATGGTCTAACATATGAGAGCGTTATACGTCATTATGATACTTCTGGCAAAATGTGTCCAATATTCTATGTTCAAAATGAAAACGAATGGATAGACTTAAAACAATACATTTTTAACTAAAAAACAAAAAGGGGCTGTGAAAAAACTCACAGCCTTAAAAATTTAAGATCTGTTTTTTTACATCCCCTACTTTTTGTTTTTTTTACTAATTTGAACCACGAGAAGCCTTATCAATATACTTCAAAGCCATACAAACGATAACTGATACTGATAGGGATACATTACAATAACTTCTAGCATTTCTAAGTGTACTAGCTATATCTGCGTTGGGATCGATAATCGTACCAACACCTTTAAGCATTGCAGCTACGAAAATAATCATAGATAATACAAATGCTATTCCAGCAATTGTGAATGACACTTTCTTTCCAAGGTCTGGAGAGAAAGCAAGAGTAAGATAAATAGCCATCATTAATAGGTATGCAATTGGACATAAAATAATAACAACTATGCTCTTTTCTGAAAGGTCAGAACTTGAGAAGAATGATACAAGGTTTGCAAATTGGATAAATCCAATTATACACAATGTAATCTTTAAATAGATAGCACCTGGTTTTTTTGCACCAAATAGCAAATAAGCAATAAGACACAAGAAACAAACCATGTAGCTAACTGCAGCAAAGTATTCGCTAAATGAGTTCAAACCATGAGACACAATATGAATCATAAGACCCATAAGAAAAGCGGACAACAATGCTTGAAAAATAATAAGAATTTTTGATGTGGTTTTCATTTTTTCTCCTTAAAGAATATTTATTTTCAAAAAATTACTTTCGACCAGTACTGCCAAATCCACCGGCACCTCTTTTAGTATCTTCAAGTGTTTCTGATTCTTCGAAAATCACTTGATTTACTGGTGCTATAACTATTTGAGCAATTCTCTCGCCAGGCAAGATTGTTTGAGGCTCTTTTGATTGATTAAAAAGTGAGACCATGATTTCTCCTCTATAATCTGCATCTATAACTCCAACTTTATTTGCAGGGGCCAAACCTCTTTTAGTTCCAAGACTACTTCTTGCATAAATAAATCCAGCAAATCCGACAGGTATTTCCATTGATAGTCCTGTGTGAACAAGATATGTTGCTCCCGGCTCTATGCTTATCTCACTCTCAAGACACGCATACAAATCCGCTCCAGCAGCATTCTCACTTCCATATGTCGGTATTATTGCTGTTTCAGTTAATTTTTTTATACGAACTTTCATTTATGCCTCCCAAGTACACTTTTTCAAGTTTATTTACAACATCATCTATTCGATACTCACGGTCAAATTTTGCCTCTGAGTTTTCAACAAACTCATAATAAGTATCTGAATCATAATACATTTTTAGAATAGCATCTCTTAATGCATTTGCATCCCCACTCTTTACAACATATCCGTTTATACCATCATCAACCACGTCAGGGTTACCGCCAACATCACTTACGACATTTGGAATTCCCATGCTCATCGTTTCTAGTATTGATAGTGAAGTAGTTTCGGATACAGTTGAACAATTTACGTGTAAATCGATAGCAGAATACAATTCATTCACTTTCTTGGAGTAACCAATAAAGATCACCTTGTTTGAGATCCCATGTTTTTTTGCCTCATATTTTAGCTCAGCCCCTGACCTTCCACCGCCTATGAACATATAGTAAATATTATGCTCTTTTAGCAAGTTCGCTGCCTCAAGCAACACTTTTTGACCTTTATACAATTCGAGTCTAGCTGACATTCCTACAACAAAAGCATTTTTGGGGATACCCAATGATGTTCTAACGCTATTTCTCTTATCTGGTAGTTTCTTTAGTTTTTCTGTACCATTGTGAATTATAGTAATCTTCTTTTCAGAGCAACCGATTTCTAAAAGCTGCTTCTTTACAATATTTGCTGTTGCTATATACACATCAACATAATGATTGTTATATGCACCGAGTATATTTCTTAATGGAAAAATTGTCTTTAACTTATTGTTTGGAAACGCGCAATGCTTTGTCATTACTCTTAGTTTGACATTGCACTTTGTCGCGGCTATTCTACCAGACAAAGATGCATGAGTATGAACCACGTCTGGCATAATCCTTTTGATTATTTCTATTAGTTCATTAACAGCTGTAAGTTCATATGACTTGTCTTTACCGTATTTTGTCTTTATGATTTTTGATCCAGTAGATTCTATCATTGGTATTAACAAGGAATTTTCAGGAACAGCTACATATACTTCGAATTTACTATAATCAAGATGTTCAAGATAGTTTATTAATAGTCTACCTGCACCGCCAATATTGGTATCCGTTATTATTTGAAGTATTCTCAATATTTCACCAACTTTTAAAT
>JAKSVJ010000139.1 GCA_024408015.1 Clostridia bacterium | reverse complement strand
AAATTGTAACATTTATTCGCAATATTCTATATACTTTCCTATTATTCATAAAACTGGAATTTCTTATCATCTAATTCATTATACCACATCAACTTCCTATCACAAATAACCCACACCGATTCTCTACAAACAAATAAATCTCTTAAGTGTCCAACTGAAAATTTCTTGAATAACAAACTAACTTTTACTGACCGCAACTAACTTTTAGGTTATTTTCTTACCTTCTGACATGTGGTAAAATACTATCATCAAGATACTATGTAGACGTACCTATTAATTCAAGGAATATACAATTGTCATACAAATGACGAATGTTCATTCTATTTTCTTTTCAATTGAAATGAGGTATGATGGTATCATGAAATACATATCAAACAACATTTTAGGGCGTAAGTTTTTTGCATCAATCTTTTAAAGGTTGGTGCTTTTTTTATCGGAATGAATGTGTTTCGTACCTATTCTTTGATATTCATCAGTAGTATACTGATAGCATGAAATACTTGTCGTATTGCAAAAGAGTATGACCTGTGGATCATGACTTTTTTTGGATTAAATATGAAACAGATATGGACCTTTTTTTATTCGACATATCAGTTATGACATATTAAAATGTTATCATACCATGTTAATACTTATTGTTTCTAAATAAGGTTGTTGTTTCGTTTCTTTACAGTTACATGGTATCGACAAATACTATTAGTGTAGAACTAAATATTTCTCATTCGACACAAGAGCACTTGTTTTTTAACAGGTGCTTTTTTTATTGCCTAAAGGAGGTGATGTGTATGAGCACAGGCAATTGGCTTACTAGTGAAAAGCAACTAGAAAAGATGGAGAAGCAGATGAAAATTCTGGAGGGCAAGGAGAAGAATTATCTTCGCAACAAAAAAGCTCTTACAAGAAAAGAAAGAACGCATCAATTAATTGTAGTTGGAGGCATGGTTTACAAGCATTTTGAAAAGCTTTCATACCTTCCTGACAACGTGGTGAATGATTTACTTTACCGCATTGCACAACTACCTGAAGTAACCACATTAATCGACGAAGATTTCAATAAGCACACTTCCCTTTGAAAAAGGGCGCAATTATACACCCTTCGGGTGTCATTGCGCTCTGCGAGGCTCGTGCTTTGAAAATCACTCTCGTTTCCCACCTTTGTGTAATAGCACAAAGGGTGAAACACTAAAGGGGAACCTGCGTTTCCCCTTCGCCAACTAAAGCTGGCTACCCTATTGCGGGATAGTTGTTTGGAAAGGTCCAGTCCTTTCCAAGCAACTATCAAAAAGCTCATCCATATCTATGTTGTGGTGGGCTTTATTATTCTATAGAAAGGAGGTTAATCCTATGGCAATTACACATTTTAGTATGAGTATTGTGAAGGCTTCGAAGGGCCAATCAGTGGTTGCTAAAGCGGCCTACCAGAGTGCAGACAGATTGTACTGTGATAAAGATATGAGTTATAAAAATTATCTTTATAAGCAATCTGAACTTGTCTATGAGGGCATCCTATTACCAAGTCATGCTCCTGATTCTTTCCATGACAGAGCAACACTTTGGAATGCAGTTGAGAAAGTTGAAAAGCAATGTAATGCACAGTATGCTCGCAACATCATCATTGCTCTTCCAAATGAATTACCAACCGATCAACTCATTTTACTTGTGAAGGAATACTGTATGAATGAGTTTGTTTCAAAAGGCATGTGTTGTGATATTGCAATTCATGATAAAGGAGACGGCAATCCTCATGCTCATATTCTCTTAACTATGAGAGCTTTAGATGAGCATGGCAAATGGATGAGCAAGTCAAGGAAAGTCTATGTTCTTGATGATGATGGAAACAAAATCAAGCTGCCTAGTGGCAACTACAAGACCAGAAAAGAGAATGTTACTGACTGGGACAATCGTGATAATTGTGAAAAGTGGAGACAGTCATGGGCAAGTCATACAAACAAATATCTTGAGTTATGTGGCAGTGATGTTCGTATTGATTTAAGTTCTTATGAACGTCAAGGTATCGATAAGATACCTACTGTTCATCTTGGTTGTGCAGCATCAGAAATGGAACGAGAAGGCACCTCAACTTACCTCGGCGATCTAAATCGTGACATCAAATCTTTTAATGATCTGGTAGGTAAAGTCATCTCTGTTGTGAAATCACTTCATGATATGTGGGTAGGGTTTCGTACACCAAAACCTCGTGAAGAAAGTCTTTCGGATTACATGTCACGTTATCTTGAAATCAGAGCGGATGGTCGATCTACTTGGCCTCTTTCTGCACAACAAAAGTGTGACTTCAAAGATTTAATTACACTTCATAACACACTTTGCTATTTAAAGTACAAAGGCATTTATGATATCGATGGATTAAATTCTTACTTACAGTCGTGTGAAAAACAAGAGGCTGGTATGAAAGAACTTTATAAGACAAAACTCATGACAGTAGAAAAACTCAAATCGATTAATAAACGTGTTAGCAAAATCGATGCTGTCATAACTGCCAAAAAAATCTGTCATGAGTATGAACCAATAGTCAAGAAACTCGATAAGTTATTTATCAAAAGTGCCAATGAAAAGTATCGTAATGAACACAAAGATGAACTCGATGCCTACTTTAAAAAGAAGGCATACTTGAAAAAATATGCCGGTGAAGATGCTGGCAAAAAACTGTCGGAGCTTACTTCTGAAAAAGAGAAACTCTTAAAGAAGAAAGCTGATATCGAAGCCAACTTATCTTCTCCCATGACAGAGAGTGAGAAAACACTTCGCTCCATGATTAAGACAATCAAAGCTGCATCAAATGAAGATGTACTTAAGAAGCGAGGCATCATTGACAGACTGAATGACCAGAAGCGTCGTTCCGAATTAGTAAATAACAAACCTGCTCGTAAAAACAAACTTGAGAGGGATTAAAAATGAATTTTTATGCATTATATGACCGACTATTTTGTTATAGTCGGAGGCAACTAGTAACACGGTTTCAGATGTATCCAATTTTATATATATGACACTAGCCACTTATGATTTTGAATTGTAAGTGGCTTTTTTATGTTCTAGAAATGAACAGATGGATCATCCATACCAGCACCCTGCTTTATGCAGAAGCCAGTCTTGGCATAAAAGAAGGTGTTCAATTTGAATCAAAATAAAAACAGTACTGTTATTAAATCGGATGAAACCATTTCAGAATTGCAACAACAAGTATGCGATGGTAAACTATCACCAGAGGACTTCACTAGGCTTGTGGAGGAAAATATGACTAACAAGCTAATATTGAAGGATTATGATATTAAACAGGCACCTGATGGTAGATATTGGGTGCGTGTTCCATGGAAGAAAGGAGCCATTCGCAAGACAACATTCAAAGCAGTTGAACAAGAAATCTTAAAGCATTTTAAAGAAAATGTGCCAACATTAGCATCCATCTATCCGGAATATAAAGGATATCGCTTGCTGCAAATTAAGCCTGGCACTTTCCGTAAAGATGTTAAGAACTTTGAGAAATTTATCAAGGACTCACCGCTTGCTAACAAGCCTATTACTCAATTGACAATTAAAGATGGGTATCAATGGTTTCTCTATTGCAAAGATGTTAAACCAAACATAAAAGAAAAGTATTTTAACAACGTGAAAAGTACACTTAATTCTCTTATGGAGTATGCAATAGAAAATCAAATCATCACTATAAATCCATTTGAAAGAATAAAGATTGATACTGATCACTTTGTTCCGCCTACACATCGAAAAGATTGTGATAAGGTATTTAGTGAAGAGGAACAGAAAGCCATTATTGAAAAGTGTTATTCTGAAAGTAAGGATTGTGCTATTCCTCTTGGGATTGTATTACTTTTTCACACAGGGATACGTTCTGGAGAGTTATGTGCTCTTAAATGGTGTGATGTTATTGATGATAAAAAAATACACATTCAAAGACAAGTAGTAGAAAATGATGATGAAGACGGAAACTTTAATGGATATAAAGTCGTTAATCATACCAAGTCAAAATCCGGAGATCGTATTTTGGTTTTGAATACGGATGCACAAAATCTTTTGAAAAAAATAAAAATGATTAACTTTAAAAATGGCATCGGTATTTCACAAGATGATTTCATCTTTCAGAGAAAAGTAAAGGGTGAATATGTGATGTGTAATACTCGCTCGTTTGAACCACGCCTTAAGCGGTATTGCAGAGAAGTTGGAA
>JAKSVJ010000138.1 GCA_024408015.1 Clostridia bacterium | reverse complement strand
CTCTTGTTCTTTCCTCTGTTACTACTACTGGTGCAGGTGTTTCCTCTGTTGGAACTTCCTGTCCTCTTTCCTCTTCTGCTAACTCGTTATCAAGGTCGCTTAAAGTCTTTTCAAGCTCTGTGATTTCTTCCTCATTAGCTTTCTTTTCAGCTTCGAAGCCTTCTACAGCTTCTTCAACTGCTGCCTTTTCTTCATCTGTTTCAGCTTCTTCAATAGCCTTTTCGAGTTCTGCTTCTCTCTTCTCGAGTTCAGTTCTTTTCTCTTTTGCTGATTCAAGAGCTTTTCTCTTTTCATTAATCTGCTTATTAAGCATCAATGCTCTGAGTGCCATTTTGTGTTTCTCCCTTCAATCGGTTTCTTATTTCTTTCTTCCATACTTCATTTTTACGCTTTTTGATTTCTTCAAAATCTCTTTCACGCGCTGAAATAGAAGTATCTTCATATGCTGGGAATGTACAGCATGAAACTTCATAAAGCTTCACTTCTCTAATTGTCCAATGAATTGAACCGTCTTCGCGGATTTCGGTATCCTCTTTGACGATATCAAAGCCGAATGAACACTGGTCAACATCACCACGCTTAACTCTCTCATATAGGTTCATTGCATCACTATCGTTCGGATTGATTGTGATTTTTCCCCATAGTCCGCGAGTATCTTCTCTCAGCTCTAGTGTTCCTGCTTTATTACGGCCTAGAACTAATGTGGTGTCATGGTTAATCAATGCCCTGACATCATCAGATAAAGTGTTGCTGAATGCGCCTGGTGCAACTGATTCTGTTGCGCCTGGCCATATTTCATAATTGCTATTAAAAACGGAGAAGTAACCTTCAATAAAAAGTTCTTCTCCGTCTTCCCTTGTACTAAACTGTGATGCGCTTGTTCGCATCTGTCGCATTTCTCTGTCTGGTTTACTCATCCTTGTTATCTCCCTTCAATTTGCTCTGGTCTCCTATCATTGAAAGTGGTATGTAATTCTCAAGAACTACTAACTCTGATAGTCCTTCTCTTGGCGACATACTCAACTTGTCTCTTACTTCATTTCCATCTACAATTCCTCTTACATAGAGATTTGAATAAACGTCTGACAATGTTTTGATGTCATACGCGTATAATGAAGCCATGTTAAACTTCCAATACCATTTAGAAGATATTAAGAGCTTTTTGGTTAATTCTTGCTGTATTATTTGTGCAATTGGCATTATCTTTGATGAAATGAAGTTGTTCCACTCATCATTGCTATATGTTCCAACACCTAAAACAAATGCGGGAACGCCAATAATTGAAGCTACTGTTTTCTTGTTAAGCTCAATTGATTTATCTATGGCCAAATCCTCAAGTGAAAGCGGTTTTACTTGATCCACTTGGAACTGATCTGCAGGTATCAACCAAGGCTGACCAGCTTTATTTGTTTTGAAATAACTATCTAGAAGTCTTTCTCTACCTTCTGGCGAAGCAAATTCCTCAGTTAATGCATCAACCTTAACAATTATTGATGGTTTCCACTTACTAGACATGAAATCCTTTTCGGTTGTTGCTGCCTGTTTCAAATTGTCGGCAACACCTTTAAGTGATGTTGTTATTCCTTTACCTTTCCATGGATAATTTTCATCTGAGTTATACACAAAATGTAAAATATTTTCTGGCTTGTATTCTTTTTGGTCTATTTTTACACGGTATTCGTATGAATCTCCTGTAAAACTAACCTTTGATGCAGGTATAGGCTTTAGATTTTCAAGTATTCCCTTCTTTGTTTCTGGAATAACTACGCTATTACCTTTTCCATAAAGCAATAGATTCATAACAATGAAGTCCATCCATGTTTTACGTGTCATGTTCTTGCATGGATTTATATCTATTTTTCTTGATAGCTCATTGATTATCCTTATATCTCCATTATCTGTATTGCTCATGAGATGTATTGTCATTGATGAAACTAAATCTGCAATAGTTCTTACACCTGATATAATCTCTGGACAATCTGATAATTTGGTATAACCGCTACAAATGATATCATCCCAATCAATTACGGCTGCTACCTGCTGCCCTGCGCTCCTTTTTTTGAACATTCTGTTTAATAAACTCATTTTTTACTGTCTCCCCACCATGAAGAAGCTTTTTGACTTCTTTCAAGGTTTTCAAGATATCTAACTGTTGCAAATACAGAACAATCAAATAAATCAATTCTATGCTCTGGTTGCACCTTCTCATATTGGATCATGTCATCCGTTTTTTCTATTGCTGATACATTTTGTACACAATAGTCATAAGCATCCGAATGTAAAAAATAAAGAGTACCATCTTTAGCACTCTTCTCAATATATCTAAAACCTTCGGATTTTTTATAATAATACTGTGGCTGGTCGATAATATTAAATCCTGCCTTTTTCATTCCTAGGAAATATTCTCTACAAAACTTCCTATCATGGCCGACTTGTCTTATCTTGAAGCCTTTCTTTCTCATATCTACAAACCAATTGACAACATCGGCTTGATTTACTGTTGGACCATTACTCATCGTGAGCCATCCGTCATCTTGCCAACCAAACAACGGTATTTGGTCTTCATCTGCCTTTTGATGTGCTGCAGTAATAGGGAAAAAAGCATGTGTGATATAAATATCAACGCCTTTATAGTTTCCAAAGATACATGCGCCTGTTAAGTCATGCATCTTTGATAAATCTGCGCCACCATACCAGTCTATAGGCAGTTTTGCTAGTTGTTCAATTGTCCAATTGTACTTCCTATCTGAACGTCTAAACTCTTCAATGTTGAAGTATGCCTTTGTTGAAGCTGTAAATACGTTCAATGATTTAGCAAAAAAGTCTTTTCTTTGCTGTGGATCATTTTGTGCCTGGAGTGCATCATTCATTAACTCTTGTGGTCTTATGCTTACTCCATAAGCTGGGTTAGCCATTTCATGCACAACCGGATTTGTATAATCAATATTTCCGTTCTCATCTGGATTTGCACAACACATGAAAATAAAATATTGTTCATCTTTAACAGTTCCATCAAGCACTTTTCTGCAATACTTAAGACGATTTCCTAGGAAACCAACTTCGTTATCTCCTGCTGTCGATATACCAATGATTAGTTTATTGGTATATGCTTTCATTGCTTCTTTGAACAAGTTATATTGCTTTGTTTTCTTAAGTGCGTGTATTTCATCCACAATAGCAATATTACAGTTCAATGAATCTTGTGCATCTGGGTTTGCTGCTAATGCTCTAATAAAAAAAGAGCCATCTGATAACTTCGCATTCGAAGTTATACTATGCTCATTATTATTATTTATTACATGTATTGAACCGCTAGAACTCTTTCTGTCATTTTCTCCCATAGCTTCGATGTTGTAGTCAAGGAAGTTAAAGCTTTCTAACGATTGCATCAAGGCTGCTGCCGTGATATATGTCTTTGCACCTGATTTCCTATACCATAGCGACAACGCCCAAGCTAATGAAGCTGCGAACGATGTTTTTATGTTTTTTCTAGGTATAAAAATCAAGGCTTCATGAAATCTTACTATATCTGTACCTTTTAGATAAAATCCCATGAGGTTATAGATGATGAATTTGTGGAACGACTCTAGCAAAAATGGCGTTCCACGCAATGGTGTACCATCTATCTTTTCCCCTTGCTGGTGCTTTATTGTCTTTTCAATTACTTGAATGCAAAATTCTGCTGCGGTTGGATTTATTTCATAGTCTGGGTTTTCTAAATCATTGTAAAATCTCTCAACTGCTTGTTTTAATTCAATACAAGCAACCTTTTTACCGCTTCTTATTGATTCTGCATAATCAAGAACTGTCTTCCAGTTCTTAGCTTTCGATAGATGCAAGTGCTGCAGCTAACCCAGACATTTTTTGTTCTTCTTTCGGCTTATCCCCAGTAATCTTTTTATATCCTGATGGCGTTAAGCCCAGTTCTCTCCAATATGTTAAAGCTGTTTTATTCAAATTATCCCATAGAGATAAAGCAGGATTTACAACTTTATTGGTCGAGCCACCTTTATTTGTATACTCAACGATAGGATCTTCACCAGATTCTATGTATGCGTTCTCAACTTCATCTCTTTTTTCAAGTATGGCGGCCAACGATTCTATAACATTGTCAAAATATCTTTGATATGTTCCTGCTTCTATACAGCATTCCTTTATTCTCTTTTACCATGTTCATGATCTTATCAAGCTTCGAAAAATCATACAC
>JAKSVJ010000137.1 GCA_024408015.1 Clostridia bacterium | reverse complement strand
GTTAGATAATCAATAATATATGTAATAACTTCAGTATCAGTTTGTAGTGTGCATTTGTATCCAAACATTTCTATAAAACGTCTATTCGTATCATATGATGAGATTTCACCATTGTGAACAATAGAATAGTCCAAAAGAGTAAATGGATGTGCACCGCCCCACCAACCTGGAGTATTTGTTGGATAACGACCATGCGCTAGCCAAGAGTATCCCTCATATTCCTCAAGTCTATAGAAACGACCTACATCTTCTGGATAACCAACCGCCTTAAAAGCTCCCATATTCTTGCCGCTTGAAAAAACAAAGCAACCATTGAGTTTGGTATTGATAGTCATTACCATTCTTAACATGTACTCTTTTTCGTCAAGTTGCGAATCGGCAAGAGAGAACCTTCTTGGAAGGCCAAAATATCTCCAAATTAAAGGTTCATCAGTGATGGATGGAACCTTTCTAACTGGCATATTTTCAGCTCTTACAACATCCATTTTTTCATTTAAGAACTTCTCACATTCAGCTCTACATATTTCATTATTAAAGAAAATATGCAAAGCATAGCAATCTTTATATTCTGGATAAATACCATATGCAGCAAAACCACCGCCAAGACCATTTGATCGGTCATGCATTGTTTTCATGCTTTCTATAATACTTTCACCAGACATTTTTTTACCTTCTTTGGATATAACAGCTGCGATTGCACATCCACTAGGTATTCTTATATCACCTTCAAGTTTCATAGATCTCCTCCAAAAAACAAAATGACGCCCGCAATTAATCCAATGAGGATTAACTGCAGACGCCATTGCCTACGCTGATAGTATATATCGACACTGTAAAAATGTCAACATTTTCGCTCTTTTAATTAAAGCATTTTTATGTAGAGACCGCCCTGAACAGTACGATTTTGGAATGACACTTCATAATTGCTTATAGTATCATACCAGTCTGTCATTGGAACTCTTGATGGTGATGTTCTATAGAATAAATCCATAGGCTCAATAAGCTTTTTAAACTTGTTTAAATCATCTGTCAAAGTAGCTGCCCATACAGTCCAGTCGCTCTTTGTGTAATCCGCTCTATTGTCTAGTGGCACACCATATTTATTGAGTTTGCTTATATAGCAATCAACTTCTGTCTCAAATAATTCTTTCGGGAATAAACCTGTTTTCCAAATCTTATCCCAAACCATATTATATTTAAGTGAGAATGAACCTTCTTGGTCAAATGCAAGTTTTGTTGTTCCGTCTTGGTTCTTTGCGCGAACGCACCAACTATCCGCCATCTCTTTTGCAATCTTATGATAATTATTTGATGAATCTTCATCGCCAATCATTTTCATGATTATTGACATTCCTTCAATGCCCATAATTGCTTTCAAAGAAAGATTACAGTTATGAGCAAAATGTCCTGCAAAATCATCTGTGCATAATTGGTTCTCTGGGTCTGCACCATATTTGATAAGATAGTTGCACCAAGTTTTTAATGTATCCAAATGTTCTTTTGCAAAAGAAACATCATTGGTTTTTAATGCAATATTTGTCTCCATTATTATGCAGTTTCCGCATTCCTCAACAGGCATTTGAGATTCCAAATACAATTCACCCGTTTTAGAATTCAAACCATATACTTGTCCATTAACCAATGGAAATTGTCCGCAATCATGAGGAGCAAAATCGAACTTCCATCTTTCATCAGCATTGAATTTATATATAGGTCTTAGCATACCTTTTATAAGTTCTGGATTGTAAATCAAAAACAATGGGATTGAAGGATAACTTACGTCAACAGTAGCTGCACATCCATTTGAAAAACATTCTTTTGAGATGAATAATACTTTTCCATCATTGTCTATAGCTACCTTATGAGCAGCTATTACTTGTCTGAAAGAATGGTTAATTAGTCTTGCGTATGCTTCCCCGCCTGATTCTTTTGCTTTATTATTCAAATCTTTGTCAAATCTTTTAGCTCTTAACTTCAACTTCTTGTATTCTTTAGCAGCTGAAGAGATCGCTTGTTTTATTGTTGTTCCGTCATTATTCCAAGCTGACTTTAAATTCTCACCAAAATATTGAATTGAATAAATATCGTCGTATGAGAATAGAACTAATTCTTCTTTGTTTTCGATAAGATTAGCAGTAGCAGAAAGAATTGTATGGTTTCTATAACCAGGAATAATCTCTACCTTAGCATTCTTATCCGCTACAGACAAATAGAAGTATCCCCAATCTTGTCTTATATCATCACCGCTTCTATATAGAACCTTTTGTTCTTTGCTTCCAATTCTAACAGTAGGAATGTTTCTGATCTTTTCAATAGAAGCTTCTACTGGCCATTGCCAGCGCTTGTTAAGACATACTTCTTCTCTAACCCTTATTTCCAACTTTACATCATGAGGCTTTTCATCCAATGATTTATATGAAATGCCCATGTATGATACTGGTCTTGACATGAGCTTTATGTCATCAGGAAATAGAGGTGTCATGTATGTTGTGGTTATCTCAACACTTGATGTTCTGTGAATTGCAGTTGTTGTCAATGCTCCAACTTTTGTTTTAATGCTGATTGGCTTTCTAGCATTTCTATCGCATCCTAATATTGAATACTTCACGCCATCAATATATAGATAACAGTTGAAATCTTTTTCTGCACCTGTCCAGTGCATTGTTTCAGTAACATTTAAAGCCTCATCGTTTGACCACAATGAAAAATATGGGTCAACTGTGATAATCGGAACACATGGAATCTTTCTCATAAATCCTCTTTCTATTTGCTCTGTTTTGCAAAATATGTTTTTTTAGCATAAGCAAAAGCTATATTGAAATTACGAATCGCCCTCTTACTAACTTTTTTCCAAGGTGTCAATAAATCAAATGAGTGTCTGTCAGCATGATATATTTCAATTTTTGCTTCAACTCCAGCGTTTTTCAATTCTTTTATATACGTTTTAGCTTCATCCAAAAATGGTTCAGCATCACATACGAAAGTATATGCAGGTGGCAAACCTTTATAGTTTGTTTGTCTTGAAGGAGATGCATATGGTGAGACTTCTTTATTGTAATTTTTTCGCAAATACAAAAACCATCCAATATGATTTAATTTAGTATTCCAAACCTTGCAATGATTATCTCTCGATGATTCGGTATCAAAGTTATCAAGCATTGGATAAAGTGGCATCTGATATGCGATATTTACTTCTTTTCTGTCTCTTGCTAGCATGCACAAAGCAGCAACAAGACCACCTCCAGCGCTCTCTCCACCAACAAATATTTGATCATCCCTAATACCGAGTCTATCTGCGTTGTTTTTTAGATAAATGAGTGCTTTATAACAATCATTTATACCTGCTGGATATGGATTTAATGTAGACAATCTATATCCTACTGATACAACAACAGCACCATGATTTTTTGCTATATCAAATCCTCTAGAAAATAGTACCAATTCTTTCATGCCAGACATATATCCTCCGCCATGAATCCATAAAACACCTGGAACTTTCTCTGTCCTGTTTTTTGGTGATATGATTAACAATTTAACATTTTCGACTTCATCAGTCTCTATGTTCAAATCATTACCTAACTTAAATTCTATCATAAAAAATCCTCAATCATTTTCTACACTTCATTTTACCAAAAAGATAAAAAATATCAAATCTTTTTTTTAAAAATTTCACATCAATTCAACTAAAAAGGACTTGAGAAAATACGCCCAAGTCCTTTAATTACTTTAATCAATTTTTGCGTGACCTTCTAATGGTTTTACAAGTACGACGATGTGCTTGATTTTAGGAAAAGATTGTTCCATTTTGTTGTGAACGTTCTTGCCAATTTCACTACTCTGTAAAAGTGTAATGTCGCCATTAGCCAAAACTTCAAGATCAACGTAGATTTTGTTTCCAAATTCTCTTGTTTTAATACGGTAAACACCTTCAACACCATCTACACTTTTTGCGCATTTAATCATATCATTTTGAACAGAAACATCACATGCGTGGTCCGTCATTTTTTTAATTGAATTAGCAAAAATATCGTATGCGGCTTTTACTATCAACACGCATATTATTAAACTCGCAACAGCATCGAACCACTTAAGACCAAGTCTAGAACCAACAATACCAATAAGAGAACCGATTGATGATAACGCGTCACTTCTATGATGCCATGCATCTGCCATTAAAGCTGAAGAATCAATCAATTTTGCATATTTTCTTGTG
>JAKSVJ010000136.1 GCA_024408015.1 Clostridia bacterium | reverse complement strand
ATTTTTCAGGAAATGAAAGAGCAAATTACATTTACAAATACTATGGTGAAGATCTTGATAAACTCACAGACGGAGTTATGACAAGAAGAATATCATATGAAGTTGAAAGAAGAATCATAAAACCTTTCTCTGAGCGTGAAGTTAGACTTTCATATATTTCTCTAAACAACTGGGTTTCATGGATTTGTAGCAATGTTATGACTATCGCTGCAAACATGATAGACTTTGAACCAAAGAGACTTCAAATTGTCACAAGATGTCTTTCTTACATAGACAGACTTGTATACACATATGGCGAAGACGGTGGATGCAACGAAGGTGCAAACTATTGGACAGCAGCTATTTGTCCTTTGTATGATGCATGCGAAATGCTCTATGACATGACAAATGGAAAAATCAATGTTTATGATAGCGAATTTTTAAAGAAAGCTTGTCATTTCATTGTTGACATGTGCATTGATGAGAAAAAACAAATGTTCTACAATTTTGCTGATGGTGGAGTTGTCATAAAGATTGACGGCGACGAAATCTATAGAATGGGCGTTAATCTCAAAGACGACGCAATTCTAACTCTTGCTGATGCAATAAGACCTAATAAAAAAGGCGATGGATTTAAACCTTACATAAACTACTTCTACCCATATAACGCTATAAAGAACCTATATGTTTATCCAACAGTTGAATATACAAAAAAATCTTCAGATGGTGATGTATATAAAGACCTTCAAGTTTCAACATATAAGACAAAAGACTTCTCTATTGCCATAAAAGGTGGTCATAACAGAGAAAGCCACAACCACAACGATGTTGGTAGCTTTATGGTATACAAAAAAGACCAACCAATCTTTATCGATGTTGGTCCAATGGAATACACAAAAGATACTTTCAATGATAATAGATATACAATTTGGGTAAATCAATCATCATATCACAATATTCCAGATATTTGTGGAAACATGCAATCTCCAGGAAGAGACTTTTTTGCAAAATCTTTTGTTCGTGATGGCAATACCACAACAGTTGAATACGCAGATGCATATCTTAACAAAGCTGATATTTCAAGATGCGAAAGAAAACTCAAGGTAAACGATAGTGCAATTGAAATTGAAGACCATGTTGATGTAAATGGTGATGTTACATTTAGATTCATGACAAAATTTGAGCCTAAACTTGATGGTAATAAAGTTCAAATAGATGATGTAAAAGTCACATTTGATGGTGCTCAAAAAATAGATGTTGAGACAATCAATCTTACATCTAATAGACTAAAACTCGCTTGGGATACAGACAAGCTATATAGAATTAGCATTGTATCACACAATCTTAAAACAACTATCGAGGCTTAATGATGAGAATTGGTTTTACATCTGTAACATTTAGAAACTTGAGCCAAGAAGAAGTTTGCAAAATTGCTAAAGAAAATAACGTTAAGTTTATTGAGTGGGGCACTGACGTCCACGTTCAAGATGGTGAAGTTGCAAAAAGAGTTAAAGCTTTATGTGATGAATACGATATTAAAACTATAACGGTTGGCTCATATTATAGGGTTGGAGATAACGACCTTGGTGCTTTTGAAAAAGATTGCGTTTCTGCTAGCATTTTAGGTGCTGAAAGAATACGAGTTTGGCTTGGAAGAATTGCTTCTGTTGATACTAATGAAGACACATATTTAGAATATGTGAGTGAGATTCAAAAGCTTGCTGATATAGCTAAAAAGTATAGTCTTGATTTGTGTTTTGAATATCACAAGAAAACATATAACGACACATTTAAATCAAGCAACAAGATCATTCGTGACGTTAACAAAGACAATGTCAAAACACTATGGCAGCCATTCTCTTACGATAATGATATGGAATCATTACTTGGAATTCTTGACAATCTCAAGGAAGTCCACGTATTTGCTTGGGATATAAACTACCAAAGATATCCTTTATCATGGAAAAAGGAAGATTGGAAAGCATTTATTGATGTGTTTAAACCATATAATCCTGACCTTATCATGGAATTTGTCAAAGATGACAATACCGACAACTTCAAGGAAGATTTAAACCTTTTAAGATCAATCATTTAAAATCAAATCCTTTAATGTGGCATCACATTAAGGGATTTTTTTGTTTGCCAAAACCAAGTAGGCATTCTTTTGAGCATGACTAACTTTCACATTGCATTTTTTCTCATTGTTACATTCTTGTATCGCTATGTTAACAATTTGTTAACAAATCGCTTGCACTAATCTTATATATATGATAATATATATACATGATATTTTAGTTTAAAAACACATAAGCTTTGGGAGATTTTTATGGATCAGACAAAACTAAAAAATATTTCAATCATCACTGCTGGAGCTGCCATGATTATTGGCGGACTTTTCTATGTGCTATATTCAGATCTCTATCTTTTGAATTCTTCTGAATGGCTATTTGCGTCTATCATCACATCTATCGGAAGCGCAATTGCTTTCCTTCTTTGTGAAGGTGTTCGTGCAAAGAAAGTTTTATTCTATATTCTTAAAGCTCTATCTGTAGCATTGGCTATTGCATTTATCTTCGTCCTTTTTAAATTCAAGGGCAGCTTTGATACTTTTGCTCTTGTAAAATCAAAAGGTATAACTACCGAAGTTGCAAACGCACGCCTAATGACAGTGTTCACAGTATCACTCGTATTAGGTGCTATTAGTGCTGTTGTTGAACTCACTAATATTGTTTTCAACGTTATCTTTGGTGTAGACGATTAGTATATTTAAACCATGGCACAACCATGGTTTATTGTTTTTTCGAGGAATTACATGATTTACGACATTCAAAAAGCAAGTATCTTCAAACGTGTCTCTGCTCTTCTCCTCGACTTAATAGTATTAGCAGTTCTTTCAACTGGATTTGCGTATCTATCATCATTTGTTTTAAATGTTAGCAGTCATCAAGACAAGCTTCAAAGCTACTATGACTACTATGTTGAGAATTATGATGTCAACTTTGGCCTTACAGAGGCTGACTTTGAAAAGATGAGCGAAGAAGAACTAAATCACTACAAAGAAGTCGAAAAGATTATTCAGCAAGATACAGCATTCAATGATGAAAAGAACACTGTTGTTCTTTTGACATTGCTTACCACATTCTTGGGTATTCTTCTTGGATTCACAGTAAGTGAATTTGTAATACCACTCATATTTAAGAATGGCCAAACAATCGGAAAAAAAGTTTTCTCGATTGTAGTATTAAAATCAAACTCGGTCAAAATGTCAAATGTTCAGTTTTTTGTAAGAACATACCTTGGAAAGTTTGCTCTTGAAACTATGATTCCAGTAAACATTGTTACTATGTTGCTTTTAGGAATTGATATGTCAGGCGGAGCAATCGTTGTAATCATCTTATCAATTGTCCAGGTTATAATGGTTCTCGCTACAAAAAACAGAACTGCATTCCATGACATGCTATCATTCACAGTAGTTTGTGATTCTAGCAGCCAAATGATATTTGAAAGTGAAGAAGAACTTATCAAATACAAAGAAAAAATCCACGCTGAAGCAGCAGCTAAAGCCCCATATTAAGTTAATAAAAATAAAAAAGATATAAATTTGAAAGGAATTAACAAAATGAAAGTTGTTCTTGAAAATATTACTAAGGTATTCCCTAGTAGAGTTAAAAACGGTCCTGATGTATACGCCGTTAACAACTTTAACTTCGAGATCCCAGACGGAAAACTTATTGGTTTGCTCGGTCCTTCTGGATGTGGTAAATCAACAACTCTTTACATGATCTGTGGTCTTCAAAAACCATCAAGTGGTAAAATCTATTTCGGAGATGATGACGTAACAGAACTCTCTCCTGAACATAGAGGTGTTGGTCTTGTATTCCAAAACTATGCGCTCTATCCTCACATGACAGTAAAGCAGAACATTCTCTTCCCTCTTCAGAACCTTAAAGGTGCTGATAAACTCTCAAAAGAAGTTATGCTTGAAAGAGCTTACGAAGCCGCAAAACTCGTTCAAATTGACAATCTTATGGATCGTAAACCATCAGAACTTTCAGGTGGTCAGCAACAGCGTGTTGCTATTGCCCGTGCACTTGTTAAGATGCCTAGAGTTCTCCTTCTCGACGAACCACTATCTAACCTTGACGCTCGTCTTAGACTTCAGACTCGTGAAGAAATCAAGAGAATTCAAAAAGAAACTGGTATTACTACAATCTTCGTAACACACGACCAAGAAGAAGCTATGTCAATTTCTGATA
>JAKSVJ010000135.1 GCA_024408015.1 Clostridia bacterium | reverse complement strand
TGATTTGCTCCCATAAGTTGATTCTGATGAAGAATGGTCTGATAATGACAATTCTGAAAGCCCAGACAGTCGCACACCTCCAATGGATTTTAGCAAAATATTTGGTGGATTTCCTTTTGGCGGATTAAAGAAGAGTAATGATGACAAAGGCCATCAAAAGAATGAGAAAGAGACTGATACTAAAAAGAGCCCAAAGAAGCCTAATAAAAAGTATCTAGAAATGTATTGCAAAAACTTATCTAATGCAGCATTAGAGGGTAAACTTGATGCTGTGATTGGGAGGGAACGCGAAATAAGCAGAATGTTGCAAATTTTGACTAGACGTCAAAAGAACAATCCATGTCTTATTGGTGAACCTGGTGTCGGAAAGACTGCAGTAGCAGAAGGACTTGCCCAGTTGATAGCGAAAGGTGAAGTTCCATATAAGCTCAAAGACAAGGAAGTGTATCTTGTTGATATGACAGCAGTTGTTGCCGGAACACAATTTAGAGGACAGTTTGAATCTAGAATGAAGGGCTTAATAGATGAAGTTAAAGCACTTGGAAATATCATTTTAGTTATTGACGAAGTTCATTCAATTGTAGGTACAGGTGCCTCAGAAGGTGGCATGAATGCTGCAAATATTTTGAAGCCAGCTTTGTCTAGGGGAGAAGTACAGATAATTGGTGCAACAACTCTCGATGAATACAGAAAATACATTGAAAGTGACTCGGCTCTTGAGAGACGTTTCCAACCAATAATGATTGAAGAACCTTCAATAGATGACACAAAGAAAATCCTTCTTGGTATCAAAAAATATTATGAGGATTTCCACAAGATTCACATTTCAGATGAAATTATCAGTAAAACTGTAGAATTAAGCGAAAGATATATAACTGATAGATTTTTACCAGATAAAGCTATAGATTTACTTGATGAAGCCGCTGCTTATGTTGCTATGCATAGCCCAGTTATTGAGAGAGTGGCTTTAGCAGAGAAGAGTCTCGAAGCTATCAAAGAACAGTCAATAAAACTTGAAGAATCAGAGATTCCTGCTGATGCCGATGACCAAACGCGTCAACAGCATTATGAAAAGGTAGCAGAACTCAAAGCTAATCAATTGAAGACAGAGAAAGAATATGACGAACTCAAAGAGCAATTGGCTACTATTGAGTTAACTCAAGATTCATTAGCTAGAGTAATTTCTGTTTGGACAGGAATCCCAGCCGGAAGTATAAATGCTAATGAATTTGAGCGTTTGAATGGTCTTGCTGATAGAATTAAAGAAAGAATTAAGGGTCAGGATGCTGCAGTTGATGCTGTAGCAAGAGCTATAAAGAGAAGTCGTGCGGGAGTATCTCCTAAACGTAAACCAGCATCATTTATTTTTGCTGGTCCAACTGGTGTCGGAAAGACTGAACTTGTAAAAGTTTTGGCAGCTGATTTATTCCAGTCCCCAGACTCACTCATTAGACTTGATATGTCAGAATTTATGGAGAAATTTTCGGTATCAAGAATCATAGGATCTCCTCCAGGTTATGTAGGCTATGATGATGGTGGTCAGTTGACAGAAAAAATCCGTAGAAAACCATATTCAGTTATCTTGTTTGATGAAATTGAAAAAGCGCACCCAGATGTTCTCAATATTTTGTTACAAATTCTTGATGATGGTAGAGTAACAGATGCACATGGCAAACTTGTTAAATTTGAGGATTGTGTTATTGTTATGACAACCAATGCGGGTTCATCTACAGGAATGAATACACCTGGATTTAATGAAACAGCACAAACAATAGCAGAGGCCAGAACAGAGAAGGCTCTATCTGAATTTTTGAGACCAGAATTTATTAACCGTGTGGATGAAATAATAACATTCCGTGGCCTTGATATGGAGAACTTTATTGGTATTGCTGATATTATGCTTGGTGATATGAAAAAACTTCTCGAAGAGAAGAAAATCACACTTAAATGGACTAAAGATGCAGCAAAATATATTGCTGAGAAGTCATACTCAACAAAATATGGTGCTCGTAATATGAGACGTCTTATCACACGTGAGATAGAAGATATTGCTGCAGAGAAAATTATTGCTTCAAATAATGCTCAAATCAGTGTTATTTCTGTGAGCGAAAAAGACGGACATTTGGTAGTAAACGCAAAATAGGAGAAAAAATGTTTTATAAGAAAAACTCTAGTGCTGATATATCAAAGGATTTGTTTAAAAATCCTACTAGTGAATATAGAGCAACCCCATTTTGGGCTTGGAACTGTGAACTTAATACAGAACTTTTAAACAAAGAAATTGACTGTATGAAGGAAATGGGATTTGGCGGATTTCATATGCATCCTCGTGTAGGTATGTCAACTACATACCTTTCCGATGACTTCATGAATTTGATAAAAAATTGTATTCAAAAGGCAAAAGACGAAGACATGCTCGCTTATCTATACGATGAAGACAAATGGCCTTCTGGTTTTGCTGGCGGATATAATACAAAATCAATTGAAAATCGTCAGAAATATATATGCTTCACTCAAATACCATACAAAGATAGTTCTTTGACTTTGAAGGAAGATATCGAGATTGCAAATGATAATTTGCCTAAATCTAAATATCGTCTATTGACATGTTATGATGTTGAATTAGACGATGATGGTTATCTATTGTCATACAAGAAAATTAAGCCATCGGATAGTGCTCAAATCACAAAGTGGTGTTTATACCTGGAGTACGTGTCTGCTGGTCCTTGGTATAATGGTCAAGCTTATTGTGACACACTAAAAAAAGATGTTATAGAAAACTTTGCAAAGATTACTCATGAAAGATATAAAGAGTGCGTGGGCGAAGATTTTGGTAAGACAGTACCATCAATTTTTACTGACGAGCCACAATTTAAACTCAAACGTTTCTTCACATCACCATATGATAAGAAAGGTTGTGTTCTACCATTCACAACTGATTTGGATAAGACATTCAAAGCTGCTTATGGATATAGCTTGATTTCTAGACTCCCAGAAGTATTTTTTGAACTTCCAAATGGAGAAATGTCTTATGTTAGATATCATTACCATGACCATGTTTCCGAACGTTTTGCTAGTGCATTTTCTGATACTCTTGGTGCATGGTGCGAAAAGAACAATATAGCTCTAACTGGACATATGATGCAGGAGCCAACTCTTTATTCTCAAACGAATTCAATTGGCGATTGCATGCGTTCATATAGAGGTTTCCAAATACCTGGTATAGATATGCTAGGTGATAAAAGGGAATTAACTACAGCTAAGCAATGCCAAAGTGCAGTTCACCAGTATGGTAGAGAAGCTATGCTCAGTGAATTATATGGTGTTACTAACTGGGAGTTTGATTTCAAAGGTCATAAACTTCAGGGCGACTGGCAGGCTGCCCTTGGCGTTACGGTAAGAGTTCCTCATCTATTTTGGGTCTCAATGAGAGGTGAAGCGAAGCGAGATTATCCAGCCTCTATTGGATACCAATCACCTTGGTACAAAGAATATAAATATGTTGAAGATCATTTTGCTAGAGTAAACACTCTCATGACTAGAGGTGTTCCTGACGTTAAGATAGCAGTAGTACATCCTATTGAATCATATTGGATGTTGAGCGGTCCATTTAGTCAAACATGTGACAAAAGAAATGATGCAACAGAGAAATTTGAATCATTGATTGACTGGATGTTATTTGCAACTCTCGACTTTGACTACTTGTGTGAATCTTTAATTGATAAACAATTTGGTGGAGTTGAAGGTGGATTGAATATTGGTAAAATGAAATATGATGCCGTTGTTGTCCCAGATTTGTTGACAATACGTTCTTCAACTTTGAGTGCTCTTGAGGCTTTCAATGAGGCTGGCGGTAAAGTAATATTCATGGGAAAGATTCCAACATACGTTGATGCTAAAAAATCAACTAAGGCTTTGAAATTTGCTAAAAAATGCAAGTGCATTTCGTGGTCATATGATAAGTTGATTGAAAACCTTGAAGACGAAAGAGAAATTGAAATTCTAACAAATGAAGGTCGTCGTTCTTCAAACTTGATATATCAGTCAAGAATTGATGGCGATTGCAAAAACATTTTTATCTCACATGTGAAGCATAGTAATTTGCCAGATGTTGAAAGTATTAGTAGATATTCAATTACCATTAAAGGAATATGGAAAGTTGAAGAATATGATACATTGACAGGTGATATTAATGTTGTAAAGGCTAAATACAAAAATGGCAAGACAACTATTGATTGGAATTGTTTTACATATGATTCTTTGCTTCTTAGATTGTCAAAAGGTGAATCAACTGAAGGAAAGATTCTTT
>JAKSVJ010000134.1 GCA_024408015.1 Clostridia bacterium | reverse complement strand
ACCGACAAACCCAAAGTTTTGAAGACTACACAGAAGAAATAAGCGCCCTCTTAAAGAAACTTCACAGAAATGATTATCTTCCATATTCATATTATCAAGAAGAAATCTTTACAGCCTATGAGAAAGCTATTGCAAATAACAAAGGTTTTTATGGAGTCAAAACAGAATATTTTCAGAGTGTCGTTGATGATGTAAATTCTTTTGTACAATCTTATAATTATGATGATTCCGACAGCATGACGGACTATTTTGATAATAATTTTTATTTTTTCAATGTTGGAATTGATAACTGTCAAGTGGTAGCAAAAACAGCAAGAATAAAAAAACATGAATCTAAGCCAGCAACAACAGAAGAGCCAAAAACAGCAGCTTTGGAGACTTCCGAAACTGATTACACAATAACAGAATCAGAGCACACCAAAACACACGAGAAAATATATCTTGTTAAGTGGTTGCCGGATTTGAGCAGAGACGAATATATTACACTCAATAACGCAATTAAGAAAATCGGCGGATATTACAGTAAATTTACACATAGCTTTATTTTTAAAGATGATCCAACGGAACAGTTGAAAAACTTGAAATTAGCATAAATAAAAGCGGTTGAAAAATACCGCTTTTTCTTTCAATAAAGGAGTTGAAACAATGACAGAGCAACAACAATTATTATTTGAAAAGCTATTTACAAAATACGGAAGTTATCAAAAGTCATTATGTGATAAAAGAATAAATATATTTGAAGAACACCCCGAAAACATACACACAACAAAAGATATTGAAAAACGCTTAAAACATAGCACAGACACAATAAAAGAACTTGAAAACGCTTTAGAAATGTTAAAATCGTATCAATGTGCATTAATTGAAAGATACAACTATATAAGCACAGCACCAGTAAAAAAGAAAATTCGCCTTGAAAGATACAAAAAATATCAAGGTAATATTTTCTATTATATCATTTTTTATGATGTAAACCTGACAGACGGACATCAAGAAGAGACAAAGAGACTCACATACACAGGAAAAGACCGGAAAACAGCTTTTACAGAGTTCGAAAGACTTTGCAAAGAGAATAAAAACGCAATAATTGAAAAAGACATAGAAAAAAAGAGCTAGGAAAGATAAAAAAAGTGTATTACATTTTTACAAAGTCATGCTATTATATATAGTGTGGCTTTGTGTCAATGTATGTATAAAAGCATATGATCTTATCATGTTTTTTTATTTGTACATTGATAATACAATACCATGCCCGAAAAAAGACTAAAGCGGTCATAAAATCTCATGCGTGATAACTAGTCATTATATGGTAGTACTATGTTTATATAGCATGAAATACAACGCCGAAACTATGTCATAATGGAATTAATCTATACAGGACTATTATAATATTTTAAGACAATGCGCTATTTTACCGCATATTTTAATCATAGTGTATTTATGTATATTTTATCATGTAATGGTTTTATAAGGCTATATGGATATAAATTGACGTTTATATGAACATATCGAGCACTATTTACCATGGGAATTTACCAGGATATACAGAAATCATTGCGAACTATGAAATAACACGTGTTTGTATATTATTTCATGATGGTTATTGTTTATCGTATTATTGAATATTCATTATCACTTTTAAGCAAATCAGGGGGATGGTTTGCTTATTTTTTCGCGCGCATTTTTCTGACTATTGAGCTTTTTGAACGATTTTTCAGACTATTCATTTAAAATAAAATATAAATTAGTACGCGACTTTTTATTTTAAAAAGACTAGAGTTTTTACGCCCTAGCCTTTTTTATTTGTTCTGCAATCAAATCTACGATTTCAAACAAGTTTCTTCCATAATCTGCTACCAAATTGCATATCATTTCTTCTTCTTTTGTTGGTATACTTATACCTAACTCAAAAATATATGCATGGCATAATTCATGTGCAAGAACTTGTTTGTACTTTTGATATGACAGATTCCATGAAATATAAATAGTCTTGTCGTAATTATCGCAACATGCTAGTGAGTAGCTTCCGTCACTTCTCATGAGTTTATGAAAGTTGTCCGGCACATCAATCACTTTCCAAAGACTATTGCATATCGCAATCATACAAATCACCTACTTAATATTGTTGATTAAGTTTGTAAGTTTTGATTTTGTCATGTTCTTCTTGCTAACATCCATGCCACCTGATTCTTCCATGATTTTTTCTTGAATAGCATTCAACATTTCTTCTAACGACTGCATATCGTTGTTGTCATGGTAGTGCTTAATAGCTTTATCAATACGTGACTGCGACTGATTCATCCCATTGTTTCTGTTAATTGAATCCGTTCCATTTTCGCTGTAACTTCTAACATTTGCATCTTTCATGGTGTTCATGTTCCTTGTTCCACGATCATCGCGATTGTTGTTTCCAATTCCAGTGTAATCACCAGGTTCGTAGTAATGCACTCCCATTTCTCTGTCACGCATACGTAATTCTTCAGGACTCATGCGATATAAATCCATGTTCATACGCCATTCTGAGTTTGGAGTGTACATTCTTCCGTTAGTACGCCTACCATCACCACGACTCATGTATCTGCCGGATGTTTTACTTCTTGGTTGTCCTGAGTAGTACATTACACCATCTTCATCCCACGTTTCACCATATTCATCTTCGTGTTCTTCCATAGCAGTCATAATCTGTTTCTTGTAGCACATTTCCACAATGTCTTTCTTAATGTCAACAATTTCTCCAAGTGCCTTTGCTACTGTCAAGATTTCATCTGCGGTTGCTTCGCATGAACCAGTAATCATAGTACGCAAGTGTTCTGTTGTTGCATCACACATGGTTTCAAAAGGCTTTAATTCCATTTCTACTTTTTCTTTAACATCACTCATGGTATTTTCTCCTTCCTACGCCAATTTTACAGCGTTTCCGCTTACTCTCTGAATAGTTGCTGTTGCTGTACCATCGGAGAATGCGACTACGGAATAGTTGTACTGTCCAAATGCATTACATACGTTTAATGGTCTTACTGTTGACATATGCAATGTTTGGAATGCATCTGCTACGGTTGTAACTGTTCTAAGTGTTTCTGGTAAAATCTCACCATTTAAGGCGATTGCAAACGTGATTTCGCCTGCAACAGTGCCTTCCAAGTTCACATCAACATCAATTCCATAAAGACCACTAAAATCTGTATAGATTCCATTGTTGAATACCGAAAAAGCACATCCTGTATCTGTAACAATATTCCCGATTCCGAGTGTTAATGGATTTGTTACCAAGCTATCTACGGTCAATAATTGTGGAGTCGCATTGTAAAACTGCAGTGCGCTTTTATAATTTCTATTTTTGTATCTTGTGCAAGCCATTTTATTTACCTCTCTTTCAAAAAGGACATACAGCGTGTGCCATATGCCCTTGTGCGCTGTTATAGCGTGTTATTTAATTACTGTACGTTTCCGCATCCGCAACAACTATTTTGTGTGTAATTAGCGTATCCGTTGCAGCCTATAGGAAATGATACTGTCTGTGGTGGCTGTACGACATAGGCAGGTTTAGGACACTGATAACCAAGTTCGTTGATCAACAGTCTGTTCTGAGCTTCCTGACTTGCAGCTAATCTCAAATCAAAATTCTTTGCTGTCAAATCTGCAATCTTTTCATCCTTAGCATTGGATTCCATCTGGCATAATTTATCCAAGATTGCTCTTGTGTTAGCGTTCTGAGAATCAATTACGTCTCTTGTGTTTGTCTGAGCGTTGAAGTTTGTCTGACAGAATTTGTCTGCAATTGTACGGTCAAGCATATTAGCGTTTGTAGCAAGATTGTAGTTTGTATCTGCGAAACCACGTTCTACACCTCTGCTAATTTCTGCACCTGTGCTACCGATGGTATACTTCACATCACCGATCTGCTGTTTTAAATCGCAACAACAACTTGCCATCTGTGACTGCATAGCATTAGCACTCTGCATGATGTTTGTGTTTACTCCGTTTATGAGACCTTGTGTCTCATATCCCATTGAACACATTCCATTTGCTAAACCTTCAAATTTTCGATCCGTCATGTTGTAGGTATCGCTAATCTGTTTTGATAGCTGACTAAAATCTGATGTCAGAATGTAATTTTCCTGGATACCACCTGAGCCATAACCACCCCATCCGTTATTTCCCCATCCGAAGATTAGCAAAATAAGAATGAAGAAAATCCAGCTTCCATCTCCCCACATACCACTGCCACCGAATCCGCCATTACAAGCTGGCTGAACAGGCATAGTAAATGGTGTTGAATTTGTTGTAATCATTTTTCTTGCTTTACAACCCGCTTCATAAGTGTCAAAAC
>JAKSVJ010000133.1 GCA_024408015.1 Clostridia bacterium | reverse complement strand
ATTTTAGAGGCTTTTAAAACTTTTTTTGAAAATCCTACAAAAACTTGACACTAACATTGTATTTTATTATCTTGCATTTTTTGTATCATTGTGAGATAATATACTAAATATGTTCAATTTATTTATATTTTGATTAGACGTTGGATTTATTAGAAATTATTAATATTAATAAGAAGGATATAATTTATGAATCCGTATTTAAAATTAGGTCTTCTAGGTATGTTGCCAGCGATTGCTGCAGGCATTTTATATACTGTAGATAGGAAGACAAAGTTTGAAAAGATTGATAAAAGATTAAAGCAAGTCATATTTGGTGTTATTTTTGGTATGCTTGCTATTGTTGGTACAGAATTTGGAATACCGATAAATGGTGCTCAGATCAACGCACGTGATGCAGCTGTTATTGTAGCAGGTCTCTTTTTTGGTAGTCCAGCTGGTATTATCGCCGGTTTTATTGGTGGTATAGAAAGATGGTTTGCTGTTGCATGGGGTGTAGGTGAATACACTAGAATTGCATGTTCAGTATCTACCATTTTAGCCGGTTTTTATGCTGCACTTGTCAACAAGTTCATTCTAGAACACAAGAGACCTGAAGGTCTTATGAGCTTTGTTCTTGGCGTAATAATGGAAGTATTCCATTTGTTGATGGTTCTATTCACACATATGTCTAATCCAGAAGATGCGATGAGAGTAATTATTGCCTGCGCAATGCCAATGATTACTATCAATGGTATATCACTGTTTGTGGCATCAGCGACTATTACAATATTATCATTTAGACATAATAAAGGTAGTGATAGAAAACCAAGAATTTCTCAAATTGTTCAAAGATGGTTGGTGTTAACACTCGTTATTGCATTTGTTGCCACAACATTATTTATTGCTAATGTTCAGGATCAAATGGCAGTAGGAGAGCAAGATACTTTATTGGAAACAGCTTTGGAAGAAATAAAACTTGATATTAAGGATTCTTCAAATGCCAATATTTTAAGATTGTCAGATACTATTGCTGAAGATATTAAAGTAATGGATATTAGAACTGTAGCTAGAAAGTATGGAATTGCAGAAATCAATATCGTTAATAAGAAGGGTATTATTTCAGCAAGTACTAATCCTGATTTTATTGGATACGAGATGTCATCCGGTAAGCAATCTTCAGAATTTTTGGTACTGTTAGGTGATACACAAAGCTATGTTCAAGATTACGGTCCTATTTCTTATGATGCTACAATTTCTAGAAAATATGCTGGTGTAAAACTTGAAGAAGGATTTGTGCAAATCGGTTACGATGCAGCAAACTTCCAACATGATATTGATAAGTTTGTTCAAGATGTTTCTAAAAATAGACACGTTGGCAAATCAGGTTATGTTTTAGTCATCGACTCAGAATATAATATAGTAAGTTCTCCAAAAGAAATTACTATTGATTCAGTTAAAGAAGTTGTTAATTCAATTGAACTTCCAGGAGAAAATGTTACATTCTCAACAGTTTTCAATGGAGAAAGCTGTAGAATTAGATATAGTGCAGTTGAAGGATATAATGTAATTTCAGTATTGCCAGAAAGTGAAGCTAACTTCTCTAAAGATGTTTCAGTATATATCAATACATTCATGTTGGTAATGGTATTTGCCATTATGTTTGGTTTGATTTATAGACTTATAAAGGTTATTGTAGTTGACAAAATTGTAAACGTTAACAAATCATTGGATGTTATTTCAAGCGGAGACTTGAATGAAGTAGTAAATGAAAGAACATCAAAAGAGTTCAACATGCTTTCAAACGGCATTAACCATACTGTTGATGTTTTGAAAGATTACATAGATAAAGCACAGAAGAAGATTGAGGCTGAACTTGAATTGGCAAAGAACATCCAATCATCAGCACTTCCTTCAAACTTCCCAGCCTTCCCAAGAAGAAAAGATGTTGACGTATTTGCTTTGATGAATCCTGCAAAAGAAGTTGGTGGTGACTTCTATGACTTCTATTTGACAGATGATGATACATTAAACATTCTCGTCGCTGACGTTTCTGGTAAAGGTATTCCAGCAGCGATGTTTATGATGAGAGCTAAAACAGAACTAAAAACATTAACTGAATCAGGTGCCCCTCTTTCAGATGTATTTACTCGTGGTAATGCAGCGCTTTGTGAAGGTAATGATGCAGGTATGTTTGTTACTGCTTTACAAGGTTCTATTGACTTGAGTACAGGTTATGCTCAATTCGCTAATGCGGGTCACAACCCACCACTTATAAAACATCCTAATGGTAAATTTGAATACTTGAAATTAAAATCAGGATTTATTCTTGCTGGTATGGATGGAATGAAATATAAAACTCAAGAATTAAATCTTGAGCCAGGCGATATTTTATTCATGTACACAGATGGTGTAACAGAAGCTACAAATGCAAATAATGAACTCTATGGTGAAGATAGACTTCGCGAAACCATTAATTCAAAAGAATTCGAAACTGTTGAGGAAATGTGTAAGTTCATTAGAGCAGACATTGATGTATTTGTTGGAGATGCTCCTCAGTTTGATGATATCACTATGGTAGCTTTCAAATATATAGGAAAACCAATTATTCCAACTATTCACTATGATGAAGCTAGTATTGAAGATATAACAACAATTACTGAATTCGTTGAAAATGAGCTTGAAAAGATTGAATGCCCATTGAAAATTGTAACATCAATTAATATTGCGATTGACGAATTGTATAGTAATATAGTAAAATATGGCTATGGTGATAAGAAGGGTCCAGCTACAGTTAAGGTAGACTATGATTCCTTCACTAAGGTTGTATCAGTTATCTTTATAGATGAAGGTATTCCTTACAATCCTCTTATGAAGGCGGATCCAGATGTAACTTTGTCTGCCGAAGAAAGAAAGATTGGTGGTCTTGGTATTTACATGGTTAAGAAGACAATGGATAATATCAAGTATAGATATGAAAACGATCAAAATATTTTGACCATACAGAAAAAGATTGGGGGCTAAAATATGAAATTTAGTAGTGAGAACGGCGTATTAACTCTATTCGCCGAAGGAAAAATTGATTCAACAAATGCTGAAGCAGTATCAGCAGAAATAGAATCTGTTGTTAGTTCAAATCAATTTGAATCATTAGTTTTGGATATAGATAAGTTGAGCTATATTTCAAGTGCAGGTCTTCGTGTTGTTCTTAAATACAAAAAAGCATACGATGACTTTAAAGTGGTAAATGCTTCTACTGAAATCTATGACATTTTTGAAATGACAGGTTTCACTGAGATGATGACTGTTGAAAAAGCATTTAGAACTATGTCAGTTGATGGCTGTCAAGTTATAGGCATGGGGGCTAAGGGAACAGTATATAGATACAATGGTGATACAATCATTAAGGTGTATAAGAATCCTGATAGTTTGCCAGATATTAAGAATGAAAGGGAACTCGCAAGAAGAGCTTTTATTCTTGGTATTCCAACAGCTATTTCTTATGATATTGTTAAAGTTGGCAATAGTTATGGTTCTGTATTTGAACTATTGGATGCTAAATCATACTCTCAATTAATTGTTGAGGACCCAGACAATACAGAAAAATATGTTACTGATTTTGCAAACTTGTTGAAGACAATTCACTCAACAAAAGTAAAAGCTGAAGACATGCCAAGCATAAAACATTTAGTACTTGATTGGTTAGATAAGGCTTCATCAGTTTTGTCAGCTAGCACTACTGAAAAACTTAAGAATATTATTTCTCAAGTTCCAGATGAGTTGACAATGCTTCATTGTGACTATCACACAAATAATGTTATGTCACAAAAAGGCGAAACATTACTTATCGATATGGATACTCTTTCTCATGGACATCCAATATTCGACTTGGCAAATGTTTACATTACTTATGTAGGATTTGGTGTTTTTGATCCAACAATGGTTGAAAAATTCTTAGGAATGCCTTATAATCAAACAGTAAGTATTTGGAATACATTTATTTCAAAATATTTAAATACTACAGATCCAGAAGAAATTAAAAAGGTAGAAGATAAAGTCAAACTCGTAAGCGATGTACGTTCAATTAGACACTTCGTTAGACGTGGTGACAATAATACTGAAGATGGCATGAAGAAGATTCAATTATATATCGACGAAATTGAATCTCTTCTTGAACATGTTGATTCTGTTGTCTTCTAATATAAGAAAGAAAAGATGCATATATTTTTAATTCGACATGGTGAATCGATGGCCAATACAGGCGATAACTTTGTAAAAAGGTTGCCTGACCATTTGGTTTCATTAACAGAAAATGGAAAGATGATAGTTGGAGAGAAAGGAAATAATAATGATCCA
>JAKSVJ010000132.1 GCA_024408015.1 Clostridia bacterium | reverse complement strand
GGCAAAAACGTAAAGCGGAAACCTGTAAGAGTCTCAATTACATATACTGTAAGGCCTATTACTAGAGCTGATGTATACACTATAAGTGTGCGTCTTGAGTATGTTCCTTTTCTCATGTATCCGGAAACAAGAATACCAATCATGACTAAGAACAAAACAACCATGTACACGTAGTGTATTATTTTCAAAGGTCCATCCACATAATCCGCATAATAGCCAAATATGTTTTTCTTGATAACAATATCTGTTAAGTATAAATCCGTGCCACTACATAGAATAACCATTACCATATGCAAAAATGCAAGTCCATAAGTAATTATCTTAGTTAATGGCCTTGGTTTAACTCCAATAATTCGAAGTAGTGATAGAAGAACTACACTGATAAAAACAGTACTATCAATGTAGATAAAACACATTGTCGTATAATAAGCCGATGGTGTTGTAACCATTGCTCTAAGCATATAGCCAAGAATAATAATAGGATTTAATATAATCAAAGTCCAATAATAAATATCGACATTGTCATAATTCTTAATGGCCATAGAAATAATGATGACAAGAGATATAGCGAGGCATATTCCGTATCCAATTACCGCCATGTTTTTACTCCAAATTCTTTGTTTTTTTAAGTGAACTCAAACGAATATATATCAGCATCGCAAAGTTCGATTTCCATTGTCACAATCTTGCCTGAAAAATCCGCCAAATTCCTAGTGAATGGAACTCTTCTATCAATAGAGTCTCCAAACAGTTCGCAAGATTTCAATTCTTTTCCGTCTTTTGTACGGATGGTGATATATACGTTGCCATAAGCTGAAGTGCTAAAGTTTATATGCATTTCGCTTCCGGTAAATTTAAATTGTTTTGTTATGGCTTTTTTCTTGGCAATTCCAGCATGAAGAGAAACAAAACCATCTTTTCTCAAAGCCATTCTATACATAACCGTTGGATGATGTATCCAATGATAATCATGAGCAAACATATATAGCTCGTCACCATTGTTAAAACCAACTGATGGATAGCAACTACCATAAACCCAATTTCCGTCATGTTCTACGCCTGGTCTTAGGAATGCTTCGTCATATCTATACCATTTAACGCCATCACGTGAACACATAAATAAGCAGTCTGTTGTAGCAAGACCAAATCGATTATCCAACTTCATTCTTGATAAACGTTCTTCTTTTCCGCATAACTCGTCAAAATTTTGAGTCCATTCTTTTCTCTCAACATATCTTGTCGGGAAACCAACGAACATTGAGCTGTTTGGATATATGCTAATACAGTTTGTATATAATGGATAGTCGTTTTTGCTGTTAAAGTTAAGTCTTTGTGGCTCAGTCCATTTAATGAAGTCTTCGCTTTGAAGCACCCTTATATCTCTAACATATGAGTTTACAGGAATTGAAGAATTTCTATCATAATCTTTTCCTGTTTCTTTGTCATGGAATGCTCTAATATAGCAATAATACTTTTTCGTTTCTTTGTGATACATGAAAGTATTTAAAGTGTCAAAATATCCACTTTCTGTTACGATTCCATGCAATTTAAAATTGTATCCATCATCACTAACAAGGGATGCAAGTTTTCTAAAGTTAGGGCCTTTGAGATTTCTAATTGTATAAAGCATTACTGCCTTATATTTTCCTTTAACTTTAGGCTTTGGATTTGTATCAACATTAACATAGAAGTTATCTATTCCCATAAGGCCTTCAAACATGTCTGTGTTAATGATTATATTGTTGTTTCTGTTTCCTTTATATGAATAAATATTTAGGTTTGGTCTTTCCCAATTAATGCAATCTTTGCTCTCGAGGCAACAAACATTTACGTCAGATAGTTTGTATAAAGAACCATCAGGGTTGTACATATTAAAACTAAGATAATACATACGATAAATGTTTTTGACATCATCGTATACAATATGAAAATATCCACAACCATTTCCCTCCCAAGGTTTATCAAACACCATGGAATCTTCTTTTCGTACTGGTTGGTGTAGTCTTCTTTCCGCATTTGTTTTGCTTGAGTCAAACAACACATCATCCCAAACAAATTCGCGTCCAGTTACATTAATCATAGGAATACCTCCCTACTTGTTTAATTCTTTTAGATCCTCGTTTGACAAATAGAACACTCTCTTAATACTATCGAATGGTCCAAACACAATCAATATATCATTCTTTTCAATTCTCGTCTCTTTGTTGACTTGAATAACTTCATCATTACGCTTCAACGTCATGACATTAATCTTGTGTTCTCTCTTTAGTTCAGAGTCAAACAATGTCTTATCTATTAAAATTTTAGGAACTGTTTTGATATGCAATTTAAACATTGCATCATGTCCATAGTTCTCAATAAGCTCAAATTCATTTTGACGGTTATCGTTTTGATTTGTCAATTCTTTATGAGTGTTTCCACTATGATCCAAGAACAAATCTTTTATGTTTTGATAATTTCCATATATAACGATATAATCGCCCTTGCTGAACATTGTATCTTTTGTTACTTCATGAGACTTTCCTTTTCTTGTTACAGATAAAAAATTCATTTTATATCTATTCTTTATTTGCGATTCATAAAGAGTTCTTCCATAAAGAATTTCTGGTATTCTATTTAAATAAATATCAACAATTGCATCGTTGCCATAGTTATCCAAAATTGTGATAACATTGTCGTGATTTTTGCGCTCGATTATTCCAACTGCAATTTTTTCAATAGATTTATCTATTGATTTTTTGACATATGGTATCTTTAGCACTATTAATAAAACAATAAGGCCACCAATACCACCAACAAAATACCATATGCTTTCCTGAATTTGAGATACTTTCAAACTCAAGAAAATATTAATTAAAAGAGATACGATGATTACTGAAAAAGCATAACTTGTAAGCATAGCAACTGTCGCTATATGACGTCTAGCTTTTGAATTCATCACGAGTTCTGACTCTGATGTAGTAAAACCTGTTGATGTAAGCAATGAAATTGTTTGAAATACAGACTTGCTTCTATTCATTCCTGTTATTTGGAATAAAACAGAGAAAATCTCAATTAATATAGCGTATATAGCAATTACTAATACTATGAGTAGTAGCGATGACGATAATCCCATTTTTTAACTCTTTCTAGATTCAATATGATACTTTTCTTTGATTATTGCTTTGTTTTCATACATCATTTCATCTGCTCTTTGGAATACATTTCTATAGTGCTCACCACCCTGGCAAACCGAGTATCCTCTTGCAAGAGACAACAGTAAATCATGTCCTTCATAAGCTATTCTTGTGTGTGTAAAATCTTCATCAAAGCGTTTTATCAAACTTTCTAATTTTTTGAAGTTGTCTCCCTCAACTATACCAACGAACTCGTCTCCACCAATATGGAACAATTTTGATGTTGTAAATAGAATTGGAAGTCTATGTCCTGATTCAACAACTAGATGGCAACCATATCTGTGACCATATTTATCATTAGTAGCTTTAAGGCCATTTAAATCCATCAAAACAACAGCAAAATCATGATAATTCTCTTTTTCAATTCTGCCGTTAATTTTATCTACATACTCAAAATATGCTGTCTCATTACCTAAACCAGTAAGAACATCTGTCTTTGATAGTATTTCTAACATTTTTCTCTGATCAGTTTCTGTATTTGTTACGATAAACAAACGTGCATTCATTAGAATTGCCATAACAACAAGAACGAGAAGATTTAACAAAAGACCAGTTGACTCTAAATATTCAAAATGATTCACATAGCATGCAACAATAAGACCAGCAAAAGTTACTATTGTTGTAATACAATAGAAATACAGATTAACCATTGTTACGCCTGCGACAACAATAACTATAGTTAGATATACGATTGGTGTATGTCCAGCAGCAAGGTCAAGATATGAAACAAGTGTTGACCAAGCATACAAGATACCAACATATATATGAATTGTTATCGACATTACTTTTGAATTCATGTACAACTTCTTTATATTAAGAATAATTGCAGTTGATATTGAGGCTGTCAATAGTAAAATATATGAACAAAAATACAACAAATGCTTGAGCTTTTTAAAATCAAATATCAAACTACCTCTAATAATCATAACAATTTCAAAAATTGAAATCGTTGCCAAGATTATTGCATATATGTAACGATTCTTTCTAACATTTTCACCGATAGATTCGCTGTTATGCTTTTTAATAAAACCAAACAAGTCAAATTTCATATGTCACCTAGTCCAATTATAATATACGTATAATATATCATAAATATTAATCTAGTTAAACAAGATTTTTGAAGAATATTCGCATTTTTATTCATAGTGTAAAATAATTGTAGGAGAAATTAAACTCGATTAAGAAGAAAAA
>JAKSVJ010000131.1 GCA_024408015.1 Clostridia bacterium | reverse complement strand
CCAATCGTACCATCGCTATTCCGTCTGTACACTTGTGCTACTTCACCGAAGTGTTTCCTACTTGATGCACATATGCCTTCTCTCACATATCCACCTGTTGCCGTTTTTCCTTTCAAACAATAGGCTGTCGCTTGCATATGTACTTGTTCTGGCTGTTCGTCATACATCCAAGGCTTATAAGCTGCCTGTGCATCTACAGTTCAAGCGATGAATAAACCACCGAAACATAACACGCTGATTGCAACAATCCAAAGCAATGCTCCTAATACTGTGTCTTTTGTAAGTCTCATTTCTCTCACTCCTTTCTGCTTTTTGTTTCACCTTATGAAACTTTTAGGGTATAAAAAAGAACGCCTATCTCGCATGGCTCAGCTTCTAGCAGCTCTACAATCTTGACAATATCATCATGACTGAACTGCGATTTTCCAGATAACTGTCTGCTTAAATAGGACTTTTCCTTGCCGTAAACATCAGCAAAAGCACTGTATGTACCATATTTCTCTACAATTCTTCCACGAAGTTTACTAAAGTCAAAAATACACTTACCCACAATATAACCCCCTTCCTTTTAGAGTTGTATACCATATCTTGTCGGTACATTCTGAGTTTAACATTCTGAAACTTTTATGTCAATACCAAAGTTTCATTTTTTTAAACTATTTGATTTACATAGTTTACAAAATGTGTTAACATTAGTGTACATTCGATGAAAGTGAGGTGTTCACATGATTGAAGTTTCAAAACGAATAAGCGATGCACTTAATATAAGAAATATGAAACCGATTGACTTGTCAGAAAAGACAGGAATACCAAAATCATCTATAAGTCATTATATGTCTGGTGAAGCAAAACCAAAGCAAGATAGAATATACCTTATAGCAAAGGCATTATGCGTACAGGAAGCATGGTTGATGGGATATGACGTTCCAATGGAAGAAGAGAAAGACGATGGTGATGTGCTAGCAGATGTGTTCACGGATCCAGAGCTTATGGACCATGTCGAAAAATTGAATAAATTGTCTGCTGCGAACAAGCAGATTGTTTATAATATGATTGATGCACTTATGAAGGGAGAATGAAACTATGGAAAGTATGAGATGTCCAAAATGCGGAAAAGAGATTTTACAAGGAAGTAAGTTTTGCAATGAGTGTGGAGCAACATTGATTCAAGAATCCTTACCAGGCAAAAAACAAAAAAAGAAACAATCAGGTCTTAGTACGGCATCTGCTATCTTGGCCATACTGTCTTGCACATCACCGATTGCTTTTATACTTGGTATTATTGACCTAGTAAAGAATGACAAGGACCATAAACACGGCGGATCCATATTTGCTATCATATATTCAATATTATGTATGATAGTTATGTTTTTTGTATTTGTGTTAGCATTATCAGATACTGCATCTACTAATTATGAATTACCAGATGATATATCAGCGTATGACTCTTCTATCACATACGATAATTTAGCAAGAAATCCGGATGAATACAAAGGTAAATATGTACTTATGACAGGAGAAATCGTCCAGCTTATGGAATCTGGAAGCACAGCAGAATTAAGAATTGCTATTGATGGCGATTATGACAAAATGGTTTACTCTAAATTTGATACAAGCGAAATGGATTCTAGGATACTAGAAGGTGACAAGATAAAACTGTATGGCGTTGCAGATGGATTGTATTCTTACCAATCTGTACTCGGTTCAAAAGTTACACTTCCATACATTTACATTCAAGGAATAGAGCAACAATAATAAAAAAGGCTAGGCAACCGAAAAGGAAACCTAGCCATTTTTCATTTCTGCTTTACACGTTTGATGAAGTGATAGACAACCTTTATAAAAGACACATCCATCGTTTCCAATTCATCTTTTATCTTTTGCAAATAAAACTCTTTCTCTGACATTACTACCACCCCATTTCAAAACATCAATGCAAACATCTGTTCTGAATAATATAATAACACAAACAAAGTCCAATAAAACGGACAATCACACATTACATTTTCTGCCACATCACCCCTTTGATTTACACCATACTACACAACCAAAGAATATATTGCAGATTTTGGGCGATAGAAAAAGTTTATTCACCGACAATTTAGGACAATAAAAAAGGGCAGATGCCGAAACACCCACCCTTTGAAAATTATCCTTCTGGATTCACAACCGCACCATCATCCACTTCCTGCTCCAAACTTGGCATCATCGGCTCTGATGCAAGGGAAGGTGTGTCGGTGGTTTTGGTGTATTGGATTGTAAAAACAACATTTGAAACAATGACACCAGTTATAGATGATTGTATCAATAATGTATTTATATCCCTTTTTAATACTATTACCATTCTTTCTAAAATTTCATTTTGGAATGCGTAATAATTAAAAGGAAATGATCTGCTTGAATTTTTAAACTCTCCATTAACCAAATGATAATGATCGATGTTCATATAGCTTACGTTTATTTCAGTACTATATGGCGGATTTCCTGTAAAATTCACATTTAGTGTTCTCTCATATAAAGTCTTGTGATCAACCCACTCCCCAACAACCTTTTCTTCTGTTGAGTAAACGTGATAGTCAGAAGGCTTATCAACAAGCACTTGTTTCTGAATATCAGCTACTGTGCTCGCATTGTCATTGTTAGCATAATGTACCACATCCATGCTCGCCAAATCATCTGTTGAGATGTTAGTTTCATCGGTGTAGGTCTTTAACTTCTTTAACTCACTGACCTGATCTGCGGTGAGTGGTGTGTCGGTTGGTTTGGCTTTTTCATAGACAAGCATTACTCCGCTCATTGCTGTTTTAAAATCTGACGCTTTTGAATATGAAGTGTCTTTTATATTTATTTTGTTTCCGTTAATAGAATCTGTGTTAATTTTGTAAATCAATGATTTATCTTGCGATGATAAAATACTTGCATTGTTACTTGCAGATATTACATTTGAGTATTTTTCACAATATAAACCAATAATACTTCCGCTTACTTTTGCATCAACTAAACTGTTCCAAAATACATTTCCGCCTAATTCGTGCCAATCCAAACTACCTAAATCAACAACACCCATATTCCTATGCTCCACACCGCTACCATCAACGTGATAACTGATGCTATCTCCGTCTTGTAGTGGGGATGTGGTTGGGATGAATACGGATTGTGATTGCGTATTGTCTGAATTGCTCTCATCAACACGCACCGCATACATTCCGTTGATAAGGATTGTGATATTGCCAACTGTCTGTGGTGTAACTGTTGCATTTTTATATATATTAAATACATAAAATTTAGCATTTGATGGTACAGTAATCTCATACACATCTGATGATGATTTCGACAAATAACTGAGATACGAACCATCCTCTTTATAAAAGACAAACTGTAATAAACTAGATACTGAATCGCACTCAAGCCTAATCACATCTCCGTCTTTGCACTCTCTTTTATTTGAGCACACACCTTTTGTATCTGACACAAAAGTACCATCATTTGTTTTCCAATACCCTTGCAACAACTCCCTATCAAAGAACCCATGATCACCTAACGATGTCATGCCGTCCGTTGTGTCCGTGTAGCCATTGATTGTAAAATCAATAAGCGGTGCAGATGTGGTTGAGAGCTTGAGGGGATTGCCTGTTGCAGAAGATGAAAGTGTTGCATCATTTCCAATCTTATCCAACTCAGCACCCACGTTAGAAGTTCCATGTGGAATCTCTGTAGAATTGATAGTAATATCTGCTGACAATGTTTTGCCGTTTACCTTGAGTGTGTTTGGTACGGCTGAATCTGCCTTACCCAAACTAGTCTGTACGGCACTTGCTAAATCCGTCTTAGGAATACCACCACTAGGCTTTACATACTTGCCAGAATCCAGCAAAACAACTCTGCTATCAAGCGTATCAATAGCCGAATCCATCTTGTTCAGATTCTCTGCATTGACAGGCGTTTCTGTTGACGGTTCATTTTTCCAATTAACTCGAGAATAAATCTTGTCCATATCTTCTCTCCTTTTATTTTTTTATATAAAAAAGACACCCATTAACTGAGTGCCTTTTCTAATCTTGCTAGTCTCTCTTCAAGAGCATCTATCTGTTTCTTCTGGTCTTGTATCAGTTTCAGCATCGGTGGAATGATAAGCTGTGCGTTCCAATCGTTTACAAGCACGTTTCCTTTTTCATCGTACTCATACATAGCTGCGTTCTGATATTTGTCATAAACATCTTCTGCAATGAAACCGACTAAATCCTTGCCCTTGAAAACACAATCATCTTCTAGGTGATCATCGTCATACTTATATTGAACTACTTCCAAATCATACAGCCTGTTTGGATTGTTCTCTTCGTTGATTTCATCCCAGTCTAACTGCACTTTTGAATTCTCTTCACT
>JAKSVJ010000130.1 GCA_024408015.1 Clostridia bacterium | reverse complement strand
GGATGGCAAGGGAACTATTAAAATTTCAGCGTCAGATGAAGATGATTTGATTTATAGTGACTCAATTCTCGGATATGTACCTGTTACTGAGATTGATTCTTCCGCACTCAGTTTCTCTTTGGAAAATGAGACATTTACAGAATTGAGTTGGGGAGGTATTCGAGACATTTGTAATATAAATTTTGAATTAATAAATTTTAAATTAAATGAAAATAGAAATGGTTTTATTTATCTTGAAATTGTCAATGAAAGTGACAAAGAACCATACTCATTAAAACGATTGGTTCCGATTGTTAATGGAGTGGGAAGCCTAGAATATGATGGTACAATTGCAGATGGTAGCAAAGAAATGAAACTATCTGTTAATCCAATTTGTTTTGTAAAAAACCAGGAATTCAATGACGGTGACGTTGTTGTTGAAAAAGAATTGGAGATTGAAAAAGACGAGTATTCTTTCGGTACATTTTTCAATGGGAACGCGAAATACACTATGCCTACAATAGATAGTGGATTTGTTTGCTATTCAAAAACTTTAATATCCGGTGGTTATTCCAATATGCGTGGCGTCAAAGAATACTCTTGGGATACAATTTTTAAACATGAACTTGAGGTATATGTATCGAGTTATACTGTAGATGTTGAGGGGTATGAAGCTCCAAAATATGACTTGGAAATGATTGGATATGTTCCGTTTATCAAAGTACAAATTAGAAAAGGCTAAATTGGCAGCAAAAAATGCAAAGAATATTAAAAAAAGTATTGCAATTAATATAAATATTTGTTAATATATATACAACAAAATATGATATTTTGAGAGTGGGCTGAAAGGTCCACTCTCAATTGTTTGTAAGGAGGCTTTATGGCAAAGAATATTGGTGTTGCAGATCTTGCTGAGAAGGCGATTTTAGAAACAGTTCAAAATCTTGGATATGAAATTTGGGATGTTGAATATGTTAAAGAAGGTGCTGAACAGTATTTGAGAGTAACAATCGACAACGAAAATGGCATTGACATTAATGACTGTGAAAAGGTTCACAGAGAGATTCTTCCTATTTTGGAAAACTTTGAATGGGATCATCTTGAGGTATCTTCACCAGGTGCTGAAAGAACATTAAAGAAAGCATCTCATTTTATGTATGCGATTGGTGAAACTATCGAAGTTAAATTGTTTGCTCCAGATGCAAAAGGCAAAAAATCATACACTGGTGTGCTTGAAGCCGCAGACGAAAAAACAATCAAAGTTAACTGTGATGGAGAAGTAGTTGAAATTGATTTATCAAAAGTAGGCAAAGCTAACACAGTATTTGATTTTACTAGCAAAGGATAAAAAATAAAAAACACATAAATTTTTAAGGAAGGCAAAAAAATGAATAAGGAATTTTTTGAAGCTCTTAATCTTTTGGAAAAAGAAAAAGGTATTTCAAAAGAGTATATGATTGAAAGAGTTGAAGCAGCTCTTCAAAGCGCATTCAGAAGAGAAAATGGTGGCAACACAAATGTTAAAGTTGTTATCAATCCTGAAAAGCAGGACGTTAAAGTTTATAAACAGTATCAGATTGTAGCAGAAGTTACAAATCCTGCTTGCGAAATGACTGTTGACCAAGTTAAAGCTATGGGTAAGAGAAAGAAACTTGGCGACATTTTGGAAATTGAAGTTAAGACAAAGAACTTTGGTCGTATCAGTGCTCAAACAGCAAAACAGGTTATCATTCAAGGTATCAGAGAAGCTGAAAGAGCGATGCAGGCTAAAGAATATGAAAGCAAAAAAGAAGAAGTTATCACAGCTACTGTTGTTAAGGTTGAACCTGATACAGGTGATATAGTTGTTGATACAGGCACAAGTAATGCAGTTCTTCGTAAAGCTGAGCAGATTCCAGGCGAAACATTTGAAGTTGGCGATCACATCAAAGTATTCGTTATGGAAGTTAATAGCGAAGTTAGAGGACCACTTGTTACATTGTCTCGTTCACATCATGGTCTTATTAAGAGACTCTTTGAACTTGAAGTTCCAGAAATCAAAGATGGAACAGTAGTTATCATGAGTGTATCAAGAGAAGCTGGTTCAAGATCTAAGATTTCTGTAAAGAGCAGAGACGAGAATGTTGATGCTGTAGGTGCATGTATCGGACCAAAGAGAAGCAGAATTACAGCTATTGTTGACGAACTCTCAGGAGAAAAAATCGACGTTATTCCATATAGCGAAGTTCCTACTGAATATGTATCAGCAGCTTTGAAACCTGCTGTAGTTGAGAGCGTAACATTTGAAAATGAACGTGCTTGCAAAGTAGTAGTAACTCCAGATCAGCTTTCACTTGCTATTGGTAAGGAAGGCCAGAACGTAAGACTTGCTGCAAGACTTACAGGCTTTAAGATTGATATTAAAACGGAGTAATTCCATATGGCAGGAGTAAAGAAAGTGCCTGAGCGCAGATGCGCAGGGTGTTCCGAAAGAAAGCCAAAAAAAGAGTTGATTAGAATTGTTAGACTTCCAGATTCACAAACAATTGAAGTTGATTTGACTGGTAAGAAGTCTGGTAGAGGCGCATATATTTGTCCAAACAAGGCTTGTCTCAAAAAAGCGAGAAAAAGACTTGAAAGTGGCTTTGAGTGCACAATCCCAGAAGACATATTCTCAAAACTCGAGGAAGAAATAGATAAAGTAAATGGACAATAATTTGAAAAATTTGCTATTTAGAATCGGTCTTGCAAGAAAGGCCGGAAAATTAATATCAGGTACTGAGCTAGTGTGTGACGCAGTGAGAGATGGGAAGGTTAAACTTGTAGTAATCGCTAGTGATGCTTCTGCAAATTCTATGAAAAGAATTACTAATTGCGTTAAATTCTATGAACAGGACTCTGAAATCGTAGACGGATTGACAACATCTGATTTAGGTTATGCAATAGGTAAAAGCCCTGTTGCTTGTATCGGTATTACAGATGATAATTTCAAGAAGTTGATATTAAAAGGGATTAATCAAGAAAGGTAGGGCGACTCTATGACAGAAACAAAAATTAAAGTTTCAGAACTCGCAAAAGACCTTGGTCTTAACGGTAAAGAGATGGTTGGAGTTATAGCAGATTGCGGTATTAGTGGTAAGAATACTACTGGTTCACTCTCTGTTGATGAATTTAACCTATTCTTTGACAAGTATACTAAAAATAACCAAACTACAAATATGGCTGACTACCTTGCTTTCAAAGCTGACGTAAAACACGCAGATGAAAAAGTAGAAAAGAAAGCAGAGAAGCCACAAGAAACAAAAGCTCCTGAAGCAAAAGCTCCAGCTGCAAAAGCACCTGAAGTTAAAGCACCTGAAGCTAAACCACAGCCAAAGGTTGATAATAAACCAAAGGAAGAAGCTAAAAAGGTTGAAAATCCACAGCCAAAGAAACCTGATGCCCCAAAGCCACAGGATAAGGCTCAGAATCAAAACAACCAAAAGAATAATACAAACAATGGTCCTAAGGCTCCTCAAAACCAGGCTAAACCTGCAAACAATCAGCAAAAGCCACAGCAGCCTCAGAAACCACAAAAACCACAGCCAGAAAGAGGCTCATCTAAATCTCTCGACAGATTCCAAAAACCTAACTTTGGTGGTCCTAACGATAGAAAAGGACAAACAAATGATAAGAATACAAAACCTGTTGAACAACCAAAGAAAACAGATGCACCAAAATTTGTTGGTGGTGGCGAACAGGTAACAGCTGTTAAGAAGACAAGAGTTGTTGATACAAGATCTTCAAGTATCGATCTTTCAAAATATGATGAGAGACTTGAATCATTTGTACCAGAATCAGCTAATAGAAAGAATGTTCCTGATAGACAGAAACTCAAAAAACAGCAGAATAAGAACCAGTTCTCAAATAAGAAAGAAAACAATCCTAAGTTTGAGAAGATGAAACAAAAACAAGTTCCTGTAAAACAGCAACTTAATGTTTCAATTCCAGATGAAATCACAGTAGGTGATCTTGCTCAAATGCTTAAGGTTACAGCTGGTGAAGTTGTTAAACGTTTGATTATGCTTGGCGTTATGGCAAGTGTTAACCAGGTTATCGACTATGATACAGCTTATCTTGTGGCTGATGAACTTGGTGCTAAGGTTACAAAGCAGGTAACTGTAACAATTGAAGAGAAACTCTTTGATGAAGAAGCTGATGCTCCAGAAAGTCTTGTAGAAAGAGATCCTGTTGTCTGCGTAATGGGTCACGTTGACCATGGTAAGACATCACTTCTTGACGCTATTAGACATACAAATGTAACAGCTGGAGAAGCTGGTGGTATCACACAGAGCATTGGTGCTTACAGGGTTAATATCAATGGTAAGGATATTACTTTCCTTGATACTCCTGGTCATGAAGCATTCACAGCAATGCGTGCTCGTGGTGCTA
>JAKSVJ010000013.1 GCA_024408015.1 Clostridia bacterium | reverse complement strand
TTGTCTTATGATTCATAACCAAACCACTCTTTATTTTTTAGCAAGAGCCTTCTCAACATTGCCATTTTCATTAATTCTTACAAGACCCTCAAAAATCAAAGAGAGTATCTTTGAAGTGTTCTCATCTGTATACGCAATTGCTGGGTCAAGATTAATTGGCTTTGTACCCATGTATACGTCGATGACAGCTCCTTTTCCATCCTCACCAATCTTAGAGCAACTTACAAATAGCATACTTATTGTAAGCACTGCAAGAACGAGTGCTATGATTTTTTTCATAATATTTAACCTCCGAAGGGCATAATGCGATAAATTATCATGATAATTATACACGAAAAGCTATATTAATTCAAATTGCATTTAACCCAAAATGCTTTTTTGTGCAACTTTCACAAATATTCTCTGTTGTTTGTAGCAATATATTCGTTTTTTTGTGCAAAATTACCCTTGTTTTGGGGTTTTTTTCTCTCTTTCTCTAATTTGTGAAAAAAAGAAAATCCGCCAAAGTTTTTTTGACGAATTTTAATTACATTAATGCCTTGAATAAATAGTCTGTTTTGGTCCGGTATCATTGACAATTGTGCTAGAATCATTGTACTTAAATATGAGCAAAATTGCGTCATAAATATCGCCGATACAACCACCAGCATGTACTGCAAAAAGTGCGCCGAAAACGATTATATATAGTGGGTTTGAGATAAAGATTAATGGTGCTAGGAAAATGATACTAAATACAACAAATGGAGCAAGTGTTGTAACAACCATCGGGATTCTCTTAACGTAAAGCTTGGGTACTCCACAATATGCAACCGTGAGTGTAAATCCGTATGTTAGCTTTTCCCCAGTAAAAATCTTGTAGAACAAACCATGAGTAAGCTCGTGAAATACGATGTATGTAATCAATCCAACGAGCAAAATGATTGTTGGAACCAATATATCTGTTGTTTCTTCTATTGAATTAAAGGCTTCTTCAGATATTGGTGCAAACGGGATTAGCGCAATAATTGTAATAACAAAAGACAATATGGTGAAAATCACCGCTGTCTTAGGCTTTGTCGCATCTATTGTTTTAACAGGGACATACCCTTCTGGCAATTCGTAATAAAAGTTATCTTTTTTCAACTTCATTCAACTCTCTTTCAAACTACATTTTAACCACAAAACAAGCACATTTCAAGTGGATTGTGATGTTTTAAAGCTGTTTCGTGTTGAATTTTTGCTATAAGTCAAGTATAATGAATGTAAGCAATAAACAAAGAACATGGGGTATCACTTATGGGTGTTAGACTTAGAGAAAAAGATGATATAAAAACATTCATCTTATACTTGCTTATGCAAATTGAGCATCCAATAGATTTAGCAACATTGAATGACATAGCCGTCACAGATGATTTTGTGAATCAGTTCGATTTTATGGATGCATTTTATGAAATCAGTAACACTGATCTTATCGCAAAAGAAACTACACCAAACGGAGAAGTATTCTCTATCACACCAAAAGGAAGAGATGCTGCTGAACTTCTTAAAGGTAATATTGTTAACACAATAAAAGAACGCAGTGCATATTCCGCCATGAAATTATTGTCGTTTTCAAGAACTGGTGCTGTTTCAAAGAGCAAGATTGTTGAAAGCGATGGCAAATACTCACTTTCATGTTCAATTAAGACATCCGAAAGTAGCATAATGTCATTTGACATTGTTTGCGATTCAAAAGATAAAGCTTTGAGTTTTAAAGACAACTTTGATTCAAAGCCAGAATTCATATATAGAGCGATTCTAAGCGTCATATCTGGAGATATGAACTATCTTGCAGACTCATGGATTAAAGACGAAAATGTCGATACAGTTGGTGACGTTGTAGAATCAAACATGGATACGAAAACAACAACCGAATCCGAAGAGACCAAAGTCTCGGAACCTCCTAAAAAAGAAGCTCCAAAAAGATTTTCGTTGTTTAAAAAAAACAAATAAGGAGAAACTGAAATGGCAAAAAAGTCTAATTCACTAGGTAGAATCATCGTCAGCTTGATTTTCATTCTTCTTGGTGCTAGCTCTGTTGTAACTGTAATCAAGAGCATTTTGTCTCTTGAGCTTGGCGCAATTCTGGGTTGTGTTGTTGGTGTAATCACTTTCATCACTGGTATCTTGGGTTTACTCAAACTCAATGTCAAATTGTGCAGAATTCTTGCTATCATTGTATTCATCGTTGCTGCTGTTAACTTTGTTATGGCAATCGCTGCAGGTTCTATCCTCGTTATCACAACTTGGTTCCAGCTTGCTATTGCAATCTTAGCTTGGTATTTCATCATTTGGATTAAGAGAAGATAATTACAAAAAATGGATAGTGACTTTCCGTACAATTTTGACGGATTTCCATTATCCTTTTTTGTTGTTTTGTGGCAAAAAATGTTGCACTTATATAGCTTTTGTGGTAGAATTTTAATAATAATGAATATATATTTTTTTCGAGGATTTATATGAATGTTTTAGCAATAGGTAATAGTTTTTCTCAAGACGCAACAAGATATCTTCATCAGATTGCAAAATCAGAAGGTGATAACTTTACAGTTGCAAACTTATATATCGGTGGTTGTGAACTTTATAGACATTACAACAACCTCATCAATGATAACAGAGCTTATTCATTCGAATTCAATGGTGAAAAGACTGGTATCTTCGTATCAATCAAACAGGCTTTAAGAGCTCAAAAATGGGATATTATCACACTACAGCAGGTTAGCCACAAGAGCCCTGACTATAGAACATATCATCCATATATTGACGTGCTCGCTGCAGAGTGTCGTAGTGCATGTCCAAATGCAAAAATCTTCATTCATGAAACTTGGGCATATGAAGAAGGCTCAAAGAGACTTTGCCAAGAACTTGGATACAAGAGAAGCATTGATATGTACAAGGATATTGAAAAAGCTTATGTTAAAGCTGCAAATGACATCGGCGCTGATGGTATCATTCCATGCGGATTAACAATGAAGAATCTTGCAGAACAAGGCATAGTTGTACATAGAGATACATTCCATGCAAATCTTGGCTTTGGTAGATATGCTCTTGGACTTACTTGGTATGCAGCTATCACAGGCAAAGATGTTTCAAAGAATAAATTCTGTGATCTTGACGAAGAATGTGATCCAAAACTCCTTCGCACAGTAAGAAAAACAGTAAACAATATTTTTGTTGTTCCTGAAAAGAAAAAATCAATCATTAGTTTCTAGGAGAAGGTATGACAAGAACCACTAAAGACAATTACTATCTCGACATTGCGCAAACAGTTGCCGAAAGAAGCACATGTCTTAGAAGAGCTTTTGGTGCTATTATTGTAAAAAACGATTCGATAATTTCTACTGGATATAATGGCGCTCCAAGAGGCAGAAAAAACTGCAGTGATATCGGCACTTGCTATAGAGCAAAACTTGGTATTCCAAGGGGCGAAAGATATGAACTATGTAGGTCAGTTCATGCAGAAGCAAATGCGATTATTGCGGCTGCAAGAGATCAAATGATTGGGGCAACTTTGTATATGGTTTGTATTGATCCTGAAACAAAGGAAATACTCCCTGGAACAACATCATGTATGATGTGCAAAAGACAAGTTATTAATGCCGGAATAGAAAAAATTATTGTCAGAGACACTAAAGACGAATATCGCGTAATTAAAGTTATCGATTGGATTGATAATGACGATAGCTTGTCTGGAGTATTTGGCTACTAAATTAAAAAGCCACCGTTATCGGTGGCTTTGTTGTTAAACTGATTCATCTTCATCAAATCTAAGACGTCCGTGACCAATGTCTTTGAACATATCATATGCTTGATATACGCAATCCTCAATCATGTGTCTAGTTTCAAGATTTGTTGGGTGTGCTATGTCTTTGAATACATCGAATGATATTTTCTTTGCAGGCATAACGATAAAGCGTCTTCCAAATGACTCAACAACTTTTATGTCATGAACAGCAAATACATCATCAATAATGATGGTTGCTACTGCCTTTAATGAACTTTTTTCAAATATCTTTCGAACGATAACTTCGGTGATTTTCATGTCGTCCCCCAACAATTTTTAATCTTGCGGTAATTATACTGAACAATTATGAACAAAGTTTAAACAGAACGTATATTTTTTTGAAATTTTGTCGATAAATAGAGGAAAAAATGAACCCAAAACAGCTATTAGAAACAATAAACAAATCTCAAACAATACACTTCATTGGTATAGGTGGCATCAGTATGTCTTCCCTTGCCATATATTCAAAAAACCACAATAAAGTCGTAACTGGATCTGATACTAAGCCAACTGAAATCACTTCCCGTTTGGAATCTTTAAATATATCAGTTTTTTATGAACATGAGTCTAAAAATGTTCAAAACAAAGATATTGTTGTCTACTCTCACGCAATCGACATAAACAATCCAGAACTTGTCGCAGCTAAAGCCTCTGGAGCAACTGTTGTCACACGAGCACAATTTTTGGGTGCAATAATGTTAAATTCAAAAAACAGAATCGGTGTTTCAGGTTGTCATGGAAAATCAACAACAACCGCCATGATTTCTAGTGCTCTTGAAAACACAAACAAAGATCCGTTTATTATGTGTGGAGCATATATCCCATCAATCAACGGCTGCCATAAAGAAGGAAATGGTCCTTTTGTTTTTGAAGCTTGTGAATATAAAGATTCATTTTTGTCTTTTTCACCAAATGTTAGTGTAATTCTCAATGTTGGATATGACCACGTAGACTATTTTAAAGATATCAATCAAGTAAAAACGTCGTTTGCTAAATTTGCAAAATTGTCATCTGAAGAAGGTGGCAGTGTAATTGTTAATGCAGATGATAAAAATGCAATGGACGCAACAAAAGATGAGTTTGCTATTCTTTTTGGAATTAATAACGAATCAGACTATACCGCATCAAACATAAAAATAGATAATGGTTATGCATCATTTGATGTATTAAAATTCGAGGAACCATTTATAAACATTCACCTAAGTATTCCCGGATACCACAATATATACAATGCCCTTGCCGCCATAACCGTTTTAGACTTGTGCGGACTTAGCAAAGAAGAGATTGAAAATGAGATTAACAATTTCACTGGTATTTCAAGAAGATTTGAATGCATTGGAAAAATAAACGGAGCATGTACTTATCTAGACTATGCTCACCATCCAAGCGAGATAGTTGAAACCATAAAAACAGCGCAAAGCATGACATCGGGAAAAATCATTACAATTTTTGAGCCACATACTTATTCCAGAACCAAGAGGTTATATTCTGACTTTATTAATGCTTTCAAGAATGCAAATGTTAAAATATTCACTGATATTTATCCTGCTAGAGAAACAGATACTCTTGGGACTTCTTCTCAAAAACTCGCAAATGCCGCAAACGGTTTTTATGCTAAAGATTACAAGTCAGCATATGAAAAAGTCAAAAACATAGCAACAAGTAATGATATTGTTTTAATACTTGGTGCTGGTCCTATCGAAAAAATAAAAGAATACATTGAGGAAAAATAAATGCATATTCCAGTATCTCCAACAAAATATATAGACATTCTATCTTTTGAAGAGGCTTTAGAAAAATCTAATACTGCTACCGATTTTGACATAAACAAGTGGCTATATGTACCACCGTTTTATGATGAATATCGATACATTTTAGGAATCTAGGACAATATTTTGCAAATGTACCAGAAGACCTAGATAATACTCTAAAGTCTGTTCAAAGAATCGCTATGGGTAATGGTTTTGATAGTTTCATTATGTTCAATGTTTATGCGCAAAGAGCAACGAATCCAGACGATATGGAGAATGAAGAAAACAAATTCTTACATGAAGAAAACATGAAGGCGTTTAAATATGCTCTATCAATCAATAAGTCCCCATCGGTATGGGCTGCATGGGGTACAATAGTTGAAAAAAGAGGATATTTGAAAAAATGTCTTAGTGAAATGATTGGAATTGGTAACGAGTGCGGGGCCACTTGGTATAAGGCCGGAAAGGTTTCAAAAGTTGGCCATCCACATCATCCATTGTATCTTCCAAAAGACTCTAAAATTGAGATTTTCGATATAAACGAATACTTAAAAACAATATGAGAATTGGCCATCATTTGATGGCTTTTTTGTTTGGTGTTTTTGAACCCAAAATAAACAAAAAAGTTCGGTAATTTCTAAAAAAGTTGTTGTTCAAAACATTGACAATTTTGCGTTGTGTAGGATATAATTATAATTAGATATATATGTGTATATTAGTTTATAGGAAAAGCATATGATCGAATATATTAAAATGGAGACTAATTATGGTTAGAAGTATGACAGCCTTCGGAAGAGCTAAATGCGAACGCGAAGGAAGAGACTATCTTGTTGAAATCAAATCTGTCAACAACAGATATTTAGACTGTTCTGTTAAAGTTCCACACATGTTTTCATATTTTGAGGAAAGAATTAAATCATACATTTCTCAAAAAGGAATATCTCGTGGTAAAATAGATATCTTTGTTAAAGTTGATGTTTTAGAACAAGATGGTATTGAGATTAAAATAGATAAAGCTTATGCTCAAAGCTACATCGATGCATTGAAGAAGCTATCAGAAGAATTTAATCTTCCAAATGACATTTCAACAATGCGTGTTGCTCAAAACAAAGATATTTTCGCATTCAAAGATGCAGACGAAGATGTTGAAAAAGAATGGAATAAGTTCCTCCCTGTTTTGGATGAAGCACTAAATATGTTTATATCCGCTAGAGAACGTGAAGGCGAAAATATGAAGAATGATATTCTTCAAAAGAAAGCTAACGTTATGGAACTCGCTGCTAAGATTGCTCCTCTTTCAGAAAGAGACAAAATGGAACAATTCGAAAAAATCAAAACTCGAATCACTCAGATCATCGGCGATTCTGCTCAAGTTGATGAAAGCAGATTGCTTACTGAGTGTGGTATATATGCGGATAAAATTGCTATTGATGAAGAAATAGTAAGACTCGGATCACATTTCAAAGAATTCGACAGAATACTAGCTTCAAATGAACCAGTCGGAAGAAAACTCGATTTTCTCCTTCAAGAAATGAACCGCGAAACAAATACTATCGGATCAAAAGCTTGCGATGTTGAAATTGCCAAATGTGTAATTGAAATGAAGAGTGAACTTGAAAAAATCAGAGAACAAATCCAGAACATTGAATAAGAGGTTATATGAAACTTGTTAATATAGGTGGCGGTAACATGGTTGCAGATACAAGAGTTGTATCTGTCGTAAGCCCTGAGTCCGCTCCAATTAAGCGTCTTGTTCAAGATGCAAAAGAATCCGGAAGAGCTATTGATGTCTCATTTGGACATCGTACTCGTGCAGTTATAATAACAGATAGTGATCATGTTATTTTATCAGCACTTAAACCAGAGACAGTTACTGCAAGACTTAATGGTCAGCAGGTAGAAGACGATATTGAGGAAAATTAATGAATCGCGGTATTTTACTTACAATTTCCGGACCTGCTGGTAGCGGAAAAGGAACAGTTATTGCTGAACTGATGAAGATGTCAGATGATTTTCGTTATTCAGTTTCTGCAACAACAAGAAACCCAAGACCTGGTGAAGTAGATGGTGTTAACTACTACTTTGTGACAAAAGAAAAATTCCTTTCACTTATTGAAAATGAGGAAATGCTTGAACACACAGAGTACGTTGGCAACTATTACGGTACACCAAAAGCCCCTGTTGAAAAAACTCTAGATGAAGGCAAAAACCTTATCCTAGAAATAGAAACAGAGGGTGCATTAAACGTAAAGAAGATGGCTCCAGATTCTGTTGCAATTATGCTTCTTCCACCAGATGGTGAGGTATTAAGAAGTAGACTTGTAGGCAGAGGAACAGAGACACCAGAAGTTATAGAAAAACGTATGGAAAAAGCAAAAAAAGAATTGAATTTGCTTGACCATTACGACTATGTAATCATAAACGAAACGGGCAAAATTGATGTAGCTGCCAAAAAGATTCTTGAGATTGTTAACAGTGAAAAGTTAAGAACTTCAAGAAACATGGATATAAAAAACAATTATTTCAAATAGAAAACTTATTTTAGAGAGGGTCTAGCACTATGATGATCAAACCATCAATCGAACAATTAACAAAAGGACAGATTAACCGTTATGAATTGGTTATTGCTACTTCAAAAGTTGCAAGAGCAGTAACTGACGAATACGTTGAACAGAGAGAAAAAGCTGATAAACTTGTTGCTACAAAGCAGACAGATAAAACAGTTGCAGCTCTTATCGATGAAGATCTTCGCGATAAGAAAGCTGTAGAAAATGCTGTTTGGCGTCTATATGACGGCACATTCAAAGTTAAAGGATAATGCCAGAATCAAAACAAGTTGAGGTTAGAATCCTTGATTTGCCTTATCAAGCCGATAAAGCTTATACATATTTATGTGATCTCGACAATATCGATAAGGGTTGTTTTGTTTTAGTTCCATTTGGAAGAGCTAACAAACCTAAAATCGCGCTCGTTACAAACATAAAAAACGACACTCAGAACTTCGAACTCAAAAGCGTTCTTTGCAAAGTGTGCGAAGAAATGTCACTTAGCGAGAAAGAACTTGAACTTGTATACCATACTTGTGATAGAACTTTTTGTTCAACTGGAGATGCTGTAAAGAGAATTATTCCTTCAGCAGCATTTGACACAGCTTCCGAAATTCTAGTATATAAAAATGGTGACGAAACAAATTTATCAAAGAAAGAATTGGATATTCTTAACATTATTAAAGATGGCCCAATTAATACGAGCAAGCTTGTAACTTCTATTGGTAATGATGTCACATCAATCATCAATTCCCTCATCAAAAAGGGATTGGTTGATACAAATGTTGTGGTTAAGAAAAACGAGGGTGCAACAAACGAAATTGCATATATAAATGATGAGGGAGACGAGTTAGAACTTGCACGTCCAAGAACTCCCGAGGCATACAAGGAAATCTACACCATAATCATGGAACATGATGGTTTCCCCGTTCGAGAACTCGAAGACTTGGGCTTCAAAAGAGCTCATATTAAAGCGCTCGAAAAGCGAGGATTAATTAATCTTGTTAAACGAGAAGTAATTAGAAATCATTATGATACATTTGAGGCAACTGGGTCTTTACCGCAATTATCTGAGGAGCAAGATAATGCATATAGAGAATTAGACGAATTGGCAAAAGACGAAAAGGCCAAAGCTGCTCTTCTATATGGAGTTACAGGAAGTGGCAAGACAAGTGTTATGCTAACTTTGTGCAAATCGGTAATAGATTCCGGCAAGAAAGCCATTGTCCTCGTTCCTGAAATTGGCTTAACTTGGCAAGCTGTTTCCACATTCGCAACAATTTTTGGAAAACGCCTTGCCATTATTCATTCAGGACTTTCAGATGGTGAAAGATATGATTCATATAAAAGAATCATAAGAGATGAAGTAGATATTGTACTTGGTACAAGATCTGCGGTTTTTGCTCCGTTAAAAAACATTGGACTAATTGTTATCGACGAGGAACAAGAACACACATATAAATCAGAAATGGCTCCAAGATATAACGCTAAAGACATCGCATCTTTTAGAATATCACAAACTGGTGGCCTCTTGTTGTTGTGCTCTGCTACTCCATCCGTCGAAACATTCTATAAAGCACAAACCGGTAAGATAAGTCTTGTCAAATTAACAAAACGATACGGAAAAGCAGTGTTGCCTGACGTTATAATCTCTGATATGAGACAAGAAGATGACAAAGAGATAAATGGTTACCTTGGTCAAACTCTTACCGATGAACTTGTCAAAAACAAAGAGACAGATCATCAATCTGTTCTATTGTTAAATCGTCGTGGATTTAATTCATATGTAATTTGTCGCACTTGTGGTCAAACAATTACTTGCCCTAAGTGTACCATTACAATGACCAACCACAAACTTAAATTTGGAAAATATCTCATTTGTCATTATTGTGGTTCTCGCATGAGATCACCAAGCATTTGTCCAAATTGTACTTCAACCCACTTAATGTATGGCGGATTTGGAACACAAAGAGTAGAAGATGAGATAAAAGAAAAGATAAATGGCGCCGTTACATCAAGAATGGATGCAGATTCAACAAAAGGAAAATTCACTCAAGACAATCTTGTTGAGAGTTTTTCAAAAGGCGAAAGCGATATCTTGATCGGCACACAAATGATTGCTAAAGGACACAACTTCCCTAAAGTTACTCTTGTTGGAGTTGTTGATGCAGATAGCTCCTTATATTCAAGCGACTTTAGAGCTAGTGAAAAGACATTTTCATTACTTACACAGGTTATTGGACGTGCTGGACGTGGAGACGAAAAAGGTCGGGCAATCATTCAAACAATGAACCCATATAACAGCACAATCAAACTCGCAGCAAAACAAGATTATGAAAAATTCTACGAGAATGAGATAAAGGTTAGAGAAGCATTATGTTTTCCACCTTTCTGTGACTTAACTATAGTTTCATTCACATCCGTATACGAACTAAAAGCAGAAAGACTAGCTGGAGAATTCTTGACTGCTCTAGTACATGAATCACATGGTGAATTTTCTGATTTAAAGCTATATGTATATGGACCATTTGATGCAAATATTTACAAGCTTAATAATAGATTTAGAAAACGAATCGTTATCAAGCATAAGAACACAAAACGATATAGAGACATGATGTCAAAGCTAATTATCTTACTTTCAAAGAACAAAAGCGACGACACGACTTTCACGGTTGACATAGATCCTATATCAACATAAGGAGAATAAGTATGGCAAAACTTCATATATTAACAGATTCTGATCCACAGCTCAGAAAAACTTCAAGACCTGTTGAAAATATCACAGAAAGAACAAAAATTCTCATTGATGACATGGTTGAAACAATGAGAAAAGCAGAGGGCGTTGGTCTCGCTGCACCTCAAGTAGGTATTCTTAGAAGAATCGTGGTTGTTGAAACAACACCTGGTGAAGTATATGAACTTATAAATCCTGAAATAATCGCTTCTTCAGGTGAACAAACTGGCCCAGAAGGTTGTCTCTCACTCCCTGGCAAACGCGGAGTTGTAACAAGACCTTCATATGTTAAAGTTCGCGCACTTGATAGAAATGGCGTTCAACACGAATACGAAGGAACAGAACTTCTAGCTCGTTGCTTCTGTCATGAACTAGACCATCTTGATGGTATACTATACGTTGACAAAGCATCAAAAATGTTAAATCCAGAGGACTAATATAATGCGCATTCTCTTCATGGGAACACCGGACTTTGCCGCCACAGCACTAAAGGCTATTGCCGGTTCAAATAACAATTATGATATTGTTGGAGTTGTCACAAGAGTTGACATGCCAAAAAATAGAGGACAAAAGCTA
>JAKSVJ010000129.1 GCA_024408015.1 Clostridia bacterium | reverse complement strand
ACATCGACTATGAGGACTTGTTCATTCACTTCCAGCTCCATGATGCAGAGATGTCCGTTGCCGCCATCCCTTACAATGTCAGCATAGAGTTTGGCATATTGGATCTCGAAGGTCGTGACATCAAGGGCTTGATTGAGAAGCCAAAGTATAACTACTATGCCAATGCCGGTATCTACCTCATCACGATGCGTGCTCTGGCAGAAATCCCAGTCGACACCTTCTTCCACGCCACTCACTTGATAGAGGAGCTAATTGCCCAAGGCGAGAAGGTCATCCGCTATCCCCTCAATGGAACGTGGATTGATATCGGTACTCCGCAAGAGTATAAAAAGACACAAGAACTAGTTCGTCATATCCGATAGAAATATGCAATAACATAGCAGGTCTCTATTGACCTCCTTGGCGGAATTGGGCGTTCCATTCGCTAGCAAATGTGCAACTTTGGAGAGGTAAGGATTACAAAGTCTAGGGTCGATTGAACTGATGTTGATGCGCATATTTTTGTACGAAGGCTAGACTAGGATCTTTTGAGGTGTTGTTAGGTGGTTAACTCTCTTCTTTGTTATTTTTATGAATACCAAAGTGTCATACATTGAGGTGGACAAAGGATTGTTGATTCTTATGTTGTATTCCTACATGTCGGGTATTATCCAATCTTGGTATAGGGGGTATTTGAATTGGGAATGAACGCTATAAGCTATCTTATTCCTTTTTTTTATGGTTGCTTTTCCCCTTCTTTAATTATGACCAATGTTTCTGTTGGGCAATGTTCTTTGCCATGATATTTGATTGTTTGATTGAACTTATAAAGAACAAATTATGGAGGATTGTCGTTTTGGCGGCTTTGCCAGTGGTGGCTACTTTCTGCAATTCACGAGGTTGGGATTACACTTATCTGGATTATGCTATGGTGTTTGCTCCTTTTCTGTATGTGGGTAGCCATTTCAAACAACTGGTATCGAGCAACAAGGTCGGAATAGTGTGTTCGATTGTATATTGCGCTTGTATTCTTGGATGGTTTCTCTTGTATAGAGGTCCAGCTCCGAGAATATCGGGACATGCATATTATACGACAGTAGAGCAACTTCCTGTTTTCTTTATCCTTTCCGTTTCGGGTACATCTGCGTTGATGCTTGTATCCCGCTGGATTGCGCACAACAAGCTGCTTGAATATATCGGGCGAAACAGCCTCGTCTATTTCCTCTTTCATTTCAACGTGCTTTATATTGCCAAGCCGTTTATAGGTAAACTTACGGAGTTAGATGGCAATTATGCGGTTTCTGCTTTGTTGTATCTTCTGCTTTTCGCTTTGGTGCTTGCAATATGTACTGTAGTGTCAAAATTGTTGAATCACTATCTGCCTTGGCTTGTGAATAAGCAAAGGTGGGTCATTTAGAACAATCTTATCATTTATGAGTAAATCATACGTTTTCCCCGGTCAGGGAGCCTGGACTGCAGCTGATGGCTTGCGCTGTAACCACTTGAGAAATAGCGACTACGGAGAACTTGTGGTTTGCTATTGAACTTTTTCATCAAAATATTTGGCTATTACAAAATTAAATATTATCTTTGCAACTTGTAATTCCAATATTGTATTAGAGGGTATTTTGTTGAGTTATAACGTATTGCGATTCATATTTCGCAATAGTTTACATAAACAAGATGAACAAAGTTTGTTTTTCTTTGTTCGTATAGTTGTCGTTGTATTATGAAAAATGATGTTATGGACTACTATCAAGAGCTTAATGTTGCTTATGATAGCAAAAAGGTTTCTATTTGTTTCAACCCAGATAAGATTCACAATGCTATTGTTATGCAATTTATTCTTGACCATTGTTCTGAGGTGAAAATGTATTGCAAACACATGTCCGTTTTCAGAAAGCATTTTTATGACAATATAGAAGACGTGGATTCAAAAAAACTGAAAGAATCAGTAGAACATTCATTGGATGCTTTTCTAAACAAACCGGAAACAAAGCTTACTGTCATTACGGTTGAAGGTGGAGAGTATGATGATTTCCTTTGCGGCGAGAAGATGAAGTGTTCTATTTCAAACGGCAAAGTAAATATTCATCCACTGGCAAATGACTTTGCGCCCAAAGAAATCATCAACCATTTTACAATTGCTGATAATTCCATTTTGCGTTTTGAAAATGACATTGTCAATCATGGGGCTTTGTGTTCTTTCCATAATCAGACTATGATTAAGAATTTCAATTCCTATTTCAAAACATTACTATCATACGCAACCATTTAGGCATGAGTTTTTTAGTTGTTTTACTGACAGAGTTTTTGGGATATAGTCAAACCTTTGTTGGAACTCTTGCTGCTATTATTGTTCTTTGTATTTTAGCAGGAGATTCTAATTTTATTATTAAGGCAATTGAAAAATTCGCAATAAGTTTTCAAAAAGAAATTAACGAGATAACATCGAGAGTTGATCTGAAGGTCTTTACAGACAAAGAGGAATACAAACGGTTAAAAGAAATAATTACCGTTAGTCACAATCAATATTCTGCTGACATTCATGATAACGCACTGACATTATGGACAAAAATCAATGCAAAACTTCAGGAACTAATATTTGAAACAGTAACAAACAAAAAAAAAAAAATAGGCAATGATTTTTCACCAGAAATTACTAATGCCCCTTTATATACTCTTCTTTATATAATTGTTTTGTTCGTTTTCGATGAGGCAATATATGTTTATGAGGATTACGAGGATTTATTGATATCTGTTTTATTCGTCTTTACAATATTGTCCATTCTGTATTGGCTTATCAAATGGCTTTTTTATGTCGGAAGATTGCGTCGCTATATTCATGGAACAAGTAATGAAGATGCAGACACAATCATCAATAAGTTTTTTTCATTTCTTTCAAAGAAAAATTTGTGTCTCTCATTGCTGATTCATTTAGTAGTAGTTGTTATATTAGTAATTGTGGGTGCGTTTTTATGTTGTTTGTTCCACGATATTAATGTTTCTATTAGAATGATTATATTTTGGTCTTTTGCCATTCTATTTCCAGTTGTTCTGTTCGGCTTGTCGAGAGAATGCATTACGTTTGAACGAAAAAGGAAAATAAATATTCTGTTGTTTCATCTGGTATTATTTATTATATACTCTATAGCAATAATTGTATTGCATAAAGGTTGCACATGCTTTATAGATGATATGAAGGATATGTATTTAGTTTATAACACAACATATCCATTGAAACTTACAGCAATGTTATTTATAATCTTTAATGGCTTAATAATTCCATTAGCATTGCCATATTTATGCTTTAAAGTAATCTATACTAATTATGCAAGAAGAGCATCTCAAATAGGAAAACGAGGAAAGAAAATGTTGCAACCAATATTTAATCAAATCAATGATTTTATTAAATCCCTAGAATAGCACTAAACGAACAAAAGCTAATCTATAAGAAAATAAGGCTTCTCAATGTATTTCATATTGCAAAACCATTTTCGGCAAATTGACTGAATTGAATGTCAGCTGTGCAATTTCAGCTTTGTTGTATCTTCTGTTTTTTGTTGTGACGCTTGCAATTTGCATTCTTGTTACGAAATTGTTGATCATTATCTGTGCCTTGGCTTGTGAATAAGCAAAGGTGGGTCATTTAGAACAATCTTATCATTTATGAGTAAATCATACGTTTTCCCCGGTCAGGGAGCCCAGAAACCAGGAATGGGCAAAGACCTTTATGAGAGTAACGCTCGGGCAAAGGAACTGTTTGAGAAGGCGAACGAGATTCTCGGGTATAGAATTACGGACATTATGTTCGAGGGTTCGGAGGATGACCTGAAGCAGACGAAGGTGACTCAGCCGGCTGTGTTCCTTCATTCGGTAATCACGGCTCTCTGTATGGACGATTTCAAGCCCGATATGGTGGCTGGCCACTCGTTGGGAGAGTTCTCGGCTTTGGTGGCTGCCGGTGCTTTGAGTTTCGAGGACGGTTTGCGTCTGGTGTATGCCCGTGCAATGGCTATGCAGGCTTGTTGCGAGAAGGTGCCTGGGACAATGGCTGCCATAATCAATCTGCCTGATGAGATCATTGAGAAGGTGTGCTCGGAGATTGATGGCGTGGTGGTTCCTGTGAACTATAATAGCCCAGGGCAGGTGGTAATCTCTGGTGAAGTGGAGGCAGTAAAAGAGGCTTGTGCCCGACTGAAGGAAGCTGGCGCAAAGCGTGCTTTGCCGTTGGCTGTGGGTGGAGCGTATCATTCTCCGCTGATGGAGCCTGCCCGTGTGGAGTTGGCTGCCGCCATCGAGAAGGCGGAGTTCAAGACCCCTTGCTGCCCAATCTATCAGAATGTGGACGCAAGGCCATATACCGACCCAGTATCCATTAAAAAGAACCTGCTGGCTCAACTTACCTCACCCGTCCGCTGGACTCAGACAGTCATCAA
>JAKSVJ010000128.1 GCA_024408015.1 Clostridia bacterium | reverse complement strand
AACCCTGGAACGGGTATTAGCCGTTACACGATTTCCAGTCGTGCGCCTTAGACCAACTCAGCCATCTTTCCATTGGCGTTTGCCCTATGTGAAAATATTACCACATTCTTCCTATTTAGTCAAGAATTTTTGTTTCTTAACACAATTGAATTTCGGATAAAAATGGAGTAAAATCTATATTGTTCATAGTATGTTAACAAAACGATTATTTTTTTTAAACATTCTAATGTTAATATGGTATAAAAGGAGATTAATGAAATGCTTAGATTAAAAAACATAAAAAAACACTATTTTGTTGGTGACAATGTAATTAAAGCGTTAAATGATGTCTCTATTAACTTTAGAGAGAGCGAGTTCGTTGCAATTCTTGGACAATCTGGTTCAGGAAAGACAACATTGCTCAACATCATAGGTGGCTTGGATAAATATACTTCAGGTGATCTTATAATCAATGGAGTACCAACAGACAAATACAACGATTCCGACTGGGATACATATAGAAACCATTCTGTTGGTTTTGTTTTCCAAAGTTACAACCTTATTCCTCACCAAACAATACTCGCAAACGTTGAACTCGCATTAACTCTTTCAGGCGTTTCAAAAGCTGAAAGACGTAGACGTGCCGCTGAAGCTCTTGGCCAAGTAGGACTTGCAAGCCAGATGAATAAAAAGCCAAATCAGTTATCCGGTGGTCAAATGCAGCGTGTTGCTATTGCCCGTGCAATTGTTAATGAGCCAGATATCCTTTTAGCTGACGAACCAACAGGTGCGCTTGATAGTGAGACATCTATACAAATTATGGAAATTATCAAGAAGATTTCCAAAGATCGTCTTGTAATCATGGTTACTCATAACCCTGAACTCGCAACACAATATGCAACTAGAATCATCAAGTTGAAGGATGGTCAAATTACCGACGACTCAAATCCATGTACTGATGCTGAAATCCCTCAAGAAGAACTCGTTCTTTCCACAAAGACTAAGAAGGAAATACGTAATGAGACTAGAAGAGGTATCAAGAAGGGCAAGAAATCAATGTCCATCTTCACTGCCTTGTCATTATCCTTGAATAACCTTTCCACAAAACGTGGTAGAACCATTCTAACTTCATTTGCCGGAAGTATTGGTATCATAGGTATTGCACTTATTATGGCGCTATCAAATGGTATTCAATTGTACATTAATAGAGTCCAAGAAGACACATTGTCCACTTACCCGATTACAATTGAATCGGAAGTTGCAAACATGTCTAGTATCATTTCATCAATTCAAAATAATAGAAATGATGACGAATTAGTACATGATAGAGATGCAATTTATGAGAACACCATGATGTTTGATCTTATGAATGCAATGCTTACAGTTGAAACAAAGAAGAATAACCTAAAATCATTCAAAGAATTCTTGGATAAAGAGTTGAATCCTTTGACAAGTACAACAGGTCTTCACAACTTGGCAACCATTAGATATATTTACAACACACCAATTAATGTCTTCACAAAAGATACAAACGGCAAAATTGTAAAAGCTGACTATTCTGCCCTTCTAAGTTCAATGATGTCATCAATGGGTATGCAACAAACAATGATGGGATCTGGATTTGGTTATAGCTCAGACATTTGGGCTGAACTATTGGCAGGCGACAATGGTGAGATAGTTAATAGTTTGCTACATGAGCAATACGAATTGATAGACGGTGGTAGATGGCCAGAAAAATTCAACGAAGTTGTTCTTGTTGTTAACAAAAACAATGAGTTGAGTGATATCGCTCTTTATGCACTCGGTCTTATCACTGCTGATGAACTAACTGAAGAAATGAACAGCTTCATGAAAGGCGAAACAGTTGATAAGAAAAAAGGTAGTTGGACATACGACCAAATAAAAAACCAAACATTTAAACTTGTTGTTTCACCTAATATGTTCCTTCCTGGCGATGGAAAATATGACCTTCTAACTGATACTGACGTAGGTATGCAAGCACTATATTCTAATGGTCTTGACCTCAAAATTGTTGGTATTGTACGTCAAAGCGAAGACGCAACAGCTGGGATGATTAGTGGTACTATTGGTTTCACTTCTAAATTAACAGAATATATTATCACAGAAACTTCTAACTCTGAACTTATTAAACAACAGCTTGCTAATCCAAATCTTGACGCATTAACAAACCTTCCATTCAAGAATGAGAACACAAAAGAGCTCACAAATGAAGAAAAGGTTGCATACATGAAAGAATATATTGCTAATTCTTCTGTCGAACAAAGAGCTGAATTATGCATTAAAATCATGTCAATCCCTTCCGACGAATATGTTTCCAACATGCTCAAAGAACAATTATCAAAAATAGATAGAGAAACCATCGAAAAGACTTTGCTCGAGCAATATCCACAATATGGTAGTTATCTAAAAGATATGGACGATGAAACTTTGTTTGGCCTTGTTGCAAAACAAATGGAAGAAGAAGTAAGAAAAGAGTACGCTAAATATATTCAAAACTCTATGGGTAAAATGCCAGCTGAATCATTATCAGCTATGCTTGATACAACTCCTATTTCTGATTCACAATATATAGCAATGTATTCAGAGATTGCTCCTAAAGAGTATTCGGATTCAACATATGAAGATAACCTAAAGCTTCTTGGCTATGTTACTCTAGATAATCCAACGAGCATCAACATTTTCGCATCAACATTTGCTGACAAAGATGCGATTTCTGACATCATCGCACAATACAACAAGAGTGTAGACGAGAGCGATAGAATCTCTTATACTGACTTTGTCAAATTGTTAATGTCATCAATCACAACAATTATCAAAGCAATTTCTTATGTATTAATTGCATTTGTTGCTATTTCCCTTGTAGTATCTTCAATCATGATTGGTATTATTACATACATTTCAGTATTGGAAAGAACAAAAGAAATTGGTATTTTGAGATCAGTTGGTGCTTCAAAGAAAGACGTATCTCGAGTATTCAATGCGGAAACATTAATTATTGGATTCCTTTCAGGTGCCATAGGAATTGGTGTTTCTTTGGTATTGTGTATCCCAATTAACATCATTATTAGAACACTCTCTGGAATATCAAGTATTGGTGCTGAATTGCCAATAATCGGCGCTATTGCACTTGTAGCAATAAGCATGATTCTCACATTCATATCCGGTCTCATTCCATCAAGAGTTGCTGCAAAGAAAGATCCTGTAACTGCTTTACGTTCAGAGTAATCAAAAAACAACTTAAACACAGACAGCTGAGCACGTCAAATGCTTGGCTGTTTTCTTTTTTCTATTGCACATCCAGTATTTTATATGTATAATATACTAATAATATTGTTTTTGGAGAAAAGATGAGAGCTGATTTATTTTTATCAACTCATGGGTACGCCAAAAGTCGTACAGCAGCAGTTGATTTAATAAAAAACGGAGTCTACATTAATGATGAATTAATAAAGAAACCGTCACAAGAAATTAATACAAATATCAGCCTAAATGTTAAGATTTTAAATCCTCAACGCTATGTAAGTAGAGGTGGACTCAAATTAGAAGCTGCTTTACGTGAATTTGATTTAACAGCAAAATGGATGACTTGTGTTGATCTAGGTGCATCAACAGGTGGATTTACCGATTGTCTTCTACAACATGGAGCAGATAAAGTATATGCAATTGATGTTGGTCAAGACCAACTTGATCAAACACTCCTATCAGACAACAGAGTTGTATCTATTGAAGGTTTAAATGTGAAAAATGTCACTATTAATACAATCGGAGAACAATGCGACATGGTAGTGACTGATTTGTCTTTTATTTCGCAAACCCTCGCATATCCAATTATAAATGACATATTAAAGAATGATGGAATCTTCATTTCTCTAATAAAACCACAATTTGAGGTCGGTCCAAATTACATTGGAAAGAATGGAATAGTTAAAAATCCAAAAGCACATGAGAATGTGATCTCAAAACTCATGGATCATGCAAAATCCAATGGACTAATGCTACAAGACTTAATTCCGTCACCTATAAAAGGCGGAGATGGAAACATTGAATATCTCGCATTGTTTAGAAAAAATGATACTATCAATTTTATTGATATCAAAGATATAGTAAAACGAGCATTTGACGCAAAATGACGAAAGGAGGCTGTCCATGTTACGCGAATTAACAATTGAAAACATTGCTATAGTAAAACATGAAACAATTCATTTTGGAGCCCCATTTTCCGTCATAGCCGGTGAAACTGGTGCTGGTAAAACAATCATTATTGAATCAATAGGTTTAATAATGGGCGATAGAGCTTCTAAAGAATTGGTTAGAAGCGGTGAAAAGCACGCATGTATAACAGCCTTTTTTGATAGTATTCCAGATTATATTTCAAATGTCATTTCAAAGTATGACATTGCATGTAATGAAGAAGTCGTTATATCAA
>JAKSVJ010000127.1 GCA_024408015.1 Clostridia bacterium | reverse complement strand
AATAACAGGCTCTAATGGGGAAATAAGATATCTTGTTATTGGATATAGTGATGATATTCTTACTCTCGAGCTCTCTTCCCTAAAAGACATTGGTAGAATCCTTGGTAGTGTTAAAGTTGGTGAGAATGGATTTGTATTCTGTGTAGATAAAACTACATGGAGATATTTGTACTTCAATGATGGTGTTAATGATTTGACAGGTCAAAGTGCCGCATCCAACGGAATTACTTCCGAGGCTTTGAATGACGGATTCTTCGGACTTGTTGAATTAAAAAGTGGTAATTACTATTGTTCAAGCAAGACATATAATTCCCAAGAATTCGGCGATATCATAGTTATTACAGCAGCAATCTCTGAAAGCGAACTTCTTGGAAAAAACGTTGCAGTTATTGCAACCAGCGTTACAGTATTTTTGATAGTATTGTTCATAATATTCGCCTATGGTGCATTCATGCAAATTGAATACATCAAAACAAAAAAGACTCCTAAGAGCTTTAGAATGTTTGTCGGCAAGAAAAAGCTGCACAAAGCCGCTGCAGGTGCTGTTTATTTCAACGTTTCTATCGCTAAAAAGCTAGGTGTTCTCATTATTGTTGGTGTAATACTCATTTTCGGCTCTTCAATGTTCATGCAGTCATACTTGGCTCTTGAATCAAGCATTAAAGAATCTGAGGTTTCAATTGATGAAATCGAAAATCTCATGGGCCAAAATGAAGGTGTAACTAATACAATTGTTCACTATTACAACAATCATTACATTGCAAAAACACAGCAATTAGCTTCACTATTCGAGTATAATCCAACAGGACTATTTGAATATGACATTCGTGATGAACATGTATACAAATACAAAAATAAGGATTTGTATTCAAAATGCAAGGATGTATACTTAAATGAATTGTGTAAGATCAATGACATTGAAGAAATATACATTTTCAATGACGAAGGATATTGTATTGCTACAAGTGCAACAGAGTGGGACTTCTATATATCTGAAAATGAAGAAGATCAATCTGGTATTTTTAGAAAAATTCTCGAAGGCAAAATGGACACATATGCCCAGGGCCTTATGACAAGTGAATCTGGACTTGATTATCAGTACTTTGGTTCTATGTTCTATTACTACACTGATGCCGATGGCAACTTCGTATCAAAATATGATTATGAAAAAGATGATATAAACATTAGAAGACATCGTGGTCTTGTTCAAACTTCAATTAGTAAAGATATTGTATCAGACTTAATGGAAATTACATCTGCTTCATATGTAATTGGACAGGTTATCCCAACTGAGAATGCACAATTCTTTGTATTTGATATGACTCCTGAACACAGGATTATTTATTCAGAAAATGACATTCTCATCGGTATGAGTGCTATGGATTTAGGCTTTGACGAAGGTTCATTTAAAACAGCTTCATACAATGGATTTACTAGTCTGGACTCACAAAAATTCTTTGAAGTTCAGAGATTCCAAGGCCAATATTACACAACCATCCTTACTCCAACAGAGAGCGTATACAACATAAGAAGTAGAATCTCACTTGTAACTACAATTGCCGGTGCAATAGCATTAATATTAATGAGTGGATTTATTATCATTCATACTCAAGAAGAAGAAAATGCATATTGTGCAGTTAAATATGACGAACAATACAAGATTGAATACGATACTGTAACAATTACATTACCTTCGGGTAAAGTTAAACAAATCAAGATGGAAAACGACAGAGTAGCAAACATGCCGCTTCCATGGTCAAAGAAAGACCCAGAACAAAGACTTGGTACAGTAACAAGAATATTACTTGGATTATTTACAATCGCTGTTTGTATTACTCTTATAGTTGAATCCAATTCACAAGATTCTCTATCAATTATGCCATATATAGCATTTGGTTCATGGTCTCACGGATTTAACTTCTTCGCTCTATGCCATAACATTATGGTGTTGCTTGGATTATCATTAGTACTCTCACTAATAGATGCAATAGTATCACTTGTTGCAACAACACTTGGTTCAGCAATGGAAACTTTTGGACAGTTCATTGTATCCCTTATTAAATATGGTTCAATTATCGCTGCCTTATTCTACTGCTTATTCAATTTCGGCATTGATGGCACATCACTTATAGCTTCCGCCGGTATCCTTTCTCTTGTTATCGGTCTTGGTGCACAAAGCCTTATCAGTGACATTCTTTCCGGTATATTCATCGCGATGGAAGGTTCGTTCCGTGTCGGCGACATTGTTGAAGTAAACGGATTCTATGGACAAGTTATTGAGATGGGACTTAGAACAACAAAAATCAAAGATATTGGAAACAATATTAAGATTATAAACAACCATGAAATCTCATCTATTCTTAACAAGACTCGTGACACATCATTGGCAGTTTGTAGAGTTGGCATCGAGTACAGTGAAGATATTAACAGAGTTGACGATATCTTGAGGAAGGAATTCCCTGCTATTAAGAAACGTATTCCTATCATCATTGACGAACCTTTCTTAATTGGTATTGACAAACTTGGTGATAGTTCTGTTGAACTTCTAATAGCAGCAAAATGTACAGAACAAAACAGACTTAGACTTGAACGTATGCTCAACAGAGAAATCTTTGAATTATTCAAGAGAGAAAATATCAATATTCCTTTCCCTCAGGTTACTATTTCAAACCGCGAAGACACTCTTCCAAAAGAAGAAATAGACAAAATTGAAGTTATTCCTGAAGAAAGCAAAAAGAAAAAAGACTAACTAAAAACAAAAGATGCGAGAACAATGAAAATTGTTTTATCGCATCTTTTTTCATGATTGATTAATTGATTATTATCACATTTTTCTTTCATTGATGGCACCAATCCAAGATCAAACGGACAAAAGAATAGCAAACTCTTGAAATATGTAATAAAAACACATATAATTTAACGATACCAAATCAAAAAATAGAGGCAGTTATGAAATCATTAATTAATAAATACTTCAAAATTCTAGGTGAAATAAACGACGCTATTAATGTTTCCAAATCAATTGAAGATTTGTTACATCAAGTGATCAAAACCATAACAGATGGAGTAAATGTAAAATACGCTACAGTATGGTTTAAAGATAAAAACGATGTTCTCCATCCATACTATTCACTCTGTCCTATTGATATCAGTGAAAAGAAGTTTAATGTTGGAGAAGGAATTGTTGGAACTGTGTTTGAAGGCCAAAAATCAAATATGGTTATAGACTTCAAAAACAACCCAATCGATGAGATCTCTACCCTTTACAACGGCATCGATATAGTTTCATATATAGCTGCTCCAATTGAAAATAAGAGTGGTGTTATTGGTGTAATTGAATTCATCAACGACTCCAACATGTTCAATGAAGAAGAATCAAGCATACTTGAAATGATAACAACAATTGCCGCAATGAAGATTGACGACAATGAACTTTATCAACAAAGCTGGGATGATAAAGAGAAACTCATAAGCATTAAAGGTGTTACTAAATCTTTTAAAAATGGTGAATTTACGACACAAGTTCTAAAAGGAATAAACCTAGATATATATAAAGGCGAATTCGTAGTACTACTTGGAGAATCAGGTTGCGGCAAATCCACACTTTTAAATATAATAGGCGGAATGGATAATTTAGATGATGGAACTGTTTTGTTTGACGGACAAGAATTGTCAAAAGCAACAGACAATCAGCTTACTGAATATAGAAGAGATTATATTGGTTTCATATTCCAATCATACAATCTCATGCCTAATCTAAATGTTAAAGAAAATCTAGACCTCATTTCAGAACTAGTTAAGAATCCTCTAGACTCACTTGAAGCGCTTGATCTTGTTGGCTTAAAAGAAAAAGCTTCCAACTACCCATGGCAACTATCTGGTGGTCAGCAACAAAGAGTTTCAATAGCTCGTGCTTTAGTGAAAAATCCAACACTTATATTGGCAGATGAACCAACAGCAGCTCTTGATTATGAAACAAGTATTGAAGTTCTATCTGTTCTTGAACAGGTATATAAAAAAGGTTCAACGTTGATTATGGTAACTCACAACGAAGAAATCTCTAAAATGGCAAATAGAGTTATCAAAATTAGAGGTGGCAAGGTTCACGAGATAAAAATCAATAGATACCCTGCTAAAGCTACAGATTTGGTTTGGTAATTAGCATGAAAATTAAGATTATCGAACTTTTTAAAAACATAAGAAAGAACTTGATCAACTTTATATCAATCACGCTATTTATTTTCTTTGGCGTGTCCTTATTTCTAGGTCTTGATTTTGCAGCACATGGAATAAAGTCAACACTTGATGACACATTCACAAATGCTAACATGTATGACCTAAAATTGAAATTCTACGGACTAGTAGACACAAGTGATATTAATGATTTGTGTAATATCGATGGTGTTGATGAGGTTGAAGGCTTCTTTGCAACT
>JAKSVJ010000126.1 GCA_024408015.1 Clostridia bacterium | reverse complement strand
AGAATCGTAGAATGTTTGACCTTTTTCAGTCTGAATTCGCTGTGCGGTTGGATATTCAAAACAAGGATTTGTTTTGAGAATATTTGCAAACAATCTTGCCTCATATTTTGCCATGGCTAAGTCATGTAAAATATAATTTCCACAATTTTGTGGGTTTGCTCCTGGAACAACGTCGTTGTATTCCGCACAATAATCATATGCTCTAATCATGAGAGGTAATAGTTCTTCTGGAGTTGGGTGTCCCTTTACGATTAGATAGCATCCGGTTAGGCAGCCCATTGGTCCCCAATAGATAATTCGATCTTTCCATTCTTCATCATTACGTAGGTAAGTTGCGATGACGTGTTCAATTGTATGCATCGCATTTGGATGAATTGCTGGTTCGATGTTTGGTTTTTTCATGCGAATGTCAAATGTTGTAGCAAATTCATTCCCTAAAGTATCTAGTCTTGATTCATAGATTCCAGGGGTTATTTTTGTGTGGTCAACTTGAAAGCTTGGTATTAAATCCATTACTATCTCTCCTAATTAGACCATCAAAAGGTCTAAGTATTTTTTTGATATATAACAATTATATCAAATTTATTAGAATTATCAACACAAATTGCAGAAAGTGGAGATAAAAAACAAAAAAGGTAACAGTTAATAGTTAATTAACTGTTACCTGTTGGCGGAGGGAAAGGGATTCGAACCCTTGTGGGATTGCTCCCAAACGGTTTTCAAGACCGCCTCGTTATGACCACTTCGATATCCCTCCATTGGTCATTGCTCTCAAAAGAGCCTAATTATACTATCACAGTAGTAATGTTTTGTCAATAATAATTTTTAAAAACTTGATAAAAAAGTAATTTTTTTGGAAATTTGTCAAAAAAACGAAAAAAATAATTTTCAAAAAAGATTATCATAATTGGTAGCTAAAATTGATTGAAAAAAACAATAAAAAAATATGAAAATAGTTGACAATATCACACATTGGTGATAATATAGTAGTGTTTGAAAATATGCCAATTTTTGCGCGCAATTTTTGTGCAAAATGGTTTTCAAATAATAAATTAAAGGGGACCACAAGCATATAATCATGGATGCAGGCGGTACTTTGCCCGACATTTTCGTGGCGGGCGTAATACAATCAAAAAAAATGATAAAATCCAATTCTGTAAAGAAGGCGTATATAGCTTCGGATGCGGATTTAAAAGAAGTCTCATCAATTCAAAGTTTATGTGAAAGTCATGAGATTGAAATTGATTCAACATTGACAATGAACGATATCGGAAAGTTGTGTGGCGTTGAATCAGATTGTGCAGTTTGCGTTGCACTAATTTAATTATGTTTATCAAACGTAGCAAGTGCATTTGTTGCGTTGGTAATAAATAACATTTTATTTATCGAAGAAGGAGGGACAACATGCCAACATTTAACCAGCTCGTACGCAATGGCCGTGAAAAACGTGAATACAAATCAAAAGCGCCAGTACTTCAAAAAGGTTATAACTCTTTAACAAAGACAACAACTGATTTGAGCGCTCCGCAGAAGAGAGGCGTATGCACAAAGGTAACAACAACAACACCGAAGAAACCTAACTCAGCTCTTCGTAAGATTGCCCGTGTTCGCCTTACAAACGGACTAGAAGCTACATGCTATATTCCTGGTATCGGACACAACCTACAGGAGCACTCAGTAGTGCTTATCCGTGGTGGTAGAGTTCGTGACCTCCCTGGTGTTCGTTATCACATTATTCGTGGTACACTCGACGCACAGGGTGTTGATAGCCGTAAACAGGGCCGTTCACTTTACGGTGCTAAGCGCGGTAAGAAAACAGCTAAGAAATAATATTAGCTAAGAAAAAACAGGTTAACTAGAAAACAGACAACGTTCGTGCTTTTGACTTTTTTGATAAGTAAAATGCTATTCAGACTGTTAAATCGCACAACGGAAGGAAACTTTCGAGTACCTATGAATTCATTTAATTTTTATGAAGGAGGGAAGTACAGTGCCAAGAAGAGGTCAAATTTCAAAAAGAGACGTATTACCAGATCCAGTGTATAACTCAAAGCTTGTAACAAAGCTTATCAATAATGTTATGGAAGATGGTAAGAAGGGCGTAGCTCAGAAGATCGTTTACGATGCTTTTGATGCAGTTGCTGAAAAATCAGGCAAGACAGGTCTTGAAGCTTTCACAGAAGCTCTTGAGAACATCATGCCAGTACTTGAAGTAAAAGCTCGCCGTATTGGTGGTTCTACATATCAAGTACCAATGGAGGTTCGCCCAGAAAGAAGACAGACACTAGGTCTTAGATGGCTTGTTACTTTTGCTAGAAAACGTAGCGAAAGAACTATGGCTGCTAGACTCGCCGGTGAGATTACGGATGCACTCGCAAACACAGGCGCAGCTGTCAAGAAGAAAGAAGAAACACATAGAATGGCTGAAGCTAACAGAGCTTTTGCACATTACAGATATTAATTTTGTCGGCGATTTATTCGTTACGATAAATCAAAACTTGAATTTTTAAAAAGGAGCTTAATTATGCCAAGAGACTGTTCGCTACAAAATACTCGTAACATTGGTATCATGGCTCACATCGACGCCGGCAAAACAACTACAACTGAAAGAATTCTATTCTACACAGGTAAAACTCATAAACTCGGCGAAGTTCATGATGGCGCTGCCACAATGGACTGGATGGAGCAAGAGCAAGAAAGAGGTATCACAATTACTTCAGCTGCTACAACATGTTATTGGAAAGGTGATAGAATTAATATCATCGATACTCCTGGACACGTTGACTTTACAGTAGAAGTTGAAAGATCTCTTAGAGTTCTTGACGGCTCTGTAACAGTACTCTGTGCTAAAGGTGGTGTTGAACCACAGTCAGAGACTGTATGGAGACAAGCTGATAAGTACGGTGTTCCAAGAATGTGTTATGTCAACAAGATGGACATTAACGGTGCGGATTTCTTCCGTGTTGTTAAAATGATCAAGGAACGCTTAAAAGCAAATGCTGTACCGATTCAGCTACCAATTGGTAAAGAAGATACATTTAAAGGAATTATAGACCTTGTACTTATGAAGGCCTATATGTATTATGATGATCTTGGAAAAGATATTCGTGAGGAAGAAATTCCTGCAGATATGCAAGAATTAGCTGAACAATATAGACAGAACCTCATTGAGTCTATTTCAGAATCAGATGAAGCACTCTTTGAAAAATTCTGCGAGGGTGAAGAATTCTCAATAGAAGAAATCAAGACTGCAATTAGAAAAGAAACAATCGCAAACAAGATCGTTCCAGTTGTATGTGGAACATCATACAAAAACAAAGGTGTTCAGAAACTTCTTGATGCTATTGTTGATTACATGCCAGCACCAACTGATGTACCTCACATCAAAGGTATCAACCCTGATACAGATGAAGAAGAGGAAAGACCATCAAGTGATGATGCTCCATTCGCTGCTCTCGCTTTCAAGATTATGACAGACCCATACGTAGGAAAGCTTTGCTTCTTCCGTGTATATTCTGGTCATATCGCTACAGGCGAAACAGCTTTGAACACAGAAAAGAACATTAGAGAACGTTTTGGACGTATCCTTCAGATGCATGCAAATGAAAGAAAGGATATTGACGAAGTATTTGCAGGAGATATCGCTGCAATTGTTGGTACAAAGAACACAACAACAGGTGATACACTTTGCGATGAAAAGGCTCCAATCATTCTCGAATCAATGGAATTCCCAGAACCAGTTATTAAGGTTGCTATTGAACCTAAGACAAAAGCTGGTCAGGAAAAGATGGGTATTGCATTGGCAAAACTTGCAGAAGAAGACCCAACATTCAGAACATATACTGATGAAGAAACAGGTCAGACTCTTATTGCAGGTATGGGTGAACTTCACCTTGAAATTATCGTAGATAGACTTCTAAGAGAATTCAAAGTTGAAGCTAACGTTGGTAAACCACAGGTATCATATAAGGAAACAATCACAGCAGCTGCAGATGAAGATTGCAAGTATGCTCGTCAGTCAGGTGGTAAAGGTCAGTATGGTCATGTTAAGATCACTCTTGAACCTAACGAACCTGGTAAGGGCTACGAATTCATCAACAAGGTTGTTGGTGGTGAAGTTCCAAAGGAATATATTCCAGCTGTAGACGCAGGTATTCAGGGCGCTATGCAGAATGGTATTCTTGCTGGTTATAACGTAGTTGACGTTAAGGTTACTCTTAACGGTGGTTCATACCACGAAGTCGACTCTTCAGAAATGGCATTTAAGATTGCCGGTTCTATGGCATTCAAGAATGCAATGAGAAAAGCATCTCCAGTACTTACAGAGCCTATCATGAAGGTTGTTGTAGTTACTCCTGATGATTATCTCGGTGATGTTATTGGTGATATCAACTCTCGGCGTGGTAACATTTCTTCAATGGATCCAATGAACGGTCCCACTCAAATTACATCATCCGATCCACGCTCAAACACGCTCCGCTAAGCAAC
>JAKSVJ010000125.1 GCA_024408015.1 Clostridia bacterium | reverse complement strand
TTTTTCCGTCGCCAACAGTTTCAACTGAAACATAATCACCGTCTTTAACATCATATTTTTGACCATCTTCAACACTCATATGAATGTGTCTATTTGCTAAAATACAACCTTCCCTGAGTGTTACTACTCCTTTAGGTCCAATAATAGTAATTGGAGCACTTCCCGCAAGATCACCAGATTCACGTACTGGTGGTTTAACTTTCAAAGTGAACGAATCTGTTCTTGAAATTTCAACTTGGGATGCTTTACGAAGAGGTCCCAGTACTCTAACACCTTCAAGTGAGTTGAGTGAAGGTCCAACGATAGTTAGTTGCTCTTTGCAAGCATATTGTCCTGGCTGAGATAAGTCTTTCATTGGTGTTAGTTCATAACCAGCCCCAAACAATACTTCCAAGTGTTCTTTTGACAAATGAATATGTCTATTTGAAACGCCTACCGGAATATCACCATCAAATGATGATGTTTGTGTGCCACTTTGGCATCTTTCAACAACCTTGCTGACAATCTCAGCAATTGTTTTTGCATCCATTTCCATCTGAACCTCCAAGATTAGATGATTCTAAAGCTATCAGCCATTACACAACGACGTTGTCTAGTGAATGAACGTGCTGAAGTAATACCCTCACCAGTTGGGCCAGCAATAGTAAATGTTGTATGTCCTTCACCACCGAAACCAATACCAGCATAAGAAGGAGCATTCTTTACAAATATTGTTGTTTCAACAGCTCTTGCAAATCTTGACAAGTTGTCGATATTTTTTGAGTGCATATGAGCGGAGTGACGACGTCCAGCTTCAGCTCTACAAGCTAAGTCTATAGCTTCATCAATATTCTTTACTCTTACAATTGGAAGGATTGGCATCATAAGTTCGTTTTGTACGAAATCATGTGTGAAGTCTGTATCACAAATAATACATCTAATATCATCACCAACAGTGATACCAATTTTAGCAAGAAGTACCTTTGCATCTCTACCTACGCAGTCACGAGAAACAGATTTTGTTGTTTTTCCGGCTGCGTTTGTTTTTTCAACCAATACAATTTTTGAAAGTTTATCAGCTTGTTCTTTTGTAATCATATATGAACCTGCTTTGATCATTCCTGCAATTAACTCATCTGCAATGTTATCAAATGCAAAGCATTCTTTTTCAGCGATACATGGAAGGTTATTATCAAATGTACAACCATCTATAATATCTTTTGCAGCCTTCTGGATATCAGCAGTATCATCAACGATTACAGGAGGGTTACCAGCACCAGCGCCAATTGCCTTTTTACCTGAAGAAAGAACAGCCTTAACAACGCCAGGACCACCTGTACAAACAAGAAGTTTTATAAGTGGATGTGATTGCATGGTTGCAGCACTTTCCATTGTAGGCTTATCCATAGAGCAAACTAGGATGTCAGGTCTACCGGCAGCCTTACTAGCGCGGTTCACTAAGTCAACTGCATAGTTTGAAGTAGCAATTGCATTTGGATGTGGGTTAAATACTACACCATTACCAGCTGCGATCATACCAATTGAGTTACAAATAACTGTTTCACTTGGGTTTGTACTTGGAGTGATTGAACCAACGACACCAAATGGAGCCATTTCAATTAAAGTCAAACCATTATCACCAGTTTTGGCATTTGAAACAATATCTTCAGTGCCAGGTGTTTTATCTGCTACTAGTATATGTTTGAGTCTCTTATGCTCAACTCTTCCCATACCTGTTTCAGCAACACCAATTTTTGCCATTATTGCTGCTTCTTCGCGAGTAAGTTTTCTGATTTCTGTAATAATCTTTTCTCTTTCCTCAACTGTCATATCACGAACAGCTTTATATCCACGATTAGCAGCCGCGATTGCCTCATTCATATCAGTGAAAATTCCAATGAATTTTCTACTACCATAATGAGTTGAATCCCAATCCTGTTCTGATGGAGTTGCACTTTGCATTTCTCCAAGAACTTTGGCAACAATCTCTTTTATTTCATTTTCTGTTAACTGAGCCATTTTTTAATCCTCACTATACAAGCTTTTGAGTGTCAAGAGCTATCATATATTCTTCATCAGTAGGCACGATCCAAACTTTAACTTTTGAATCAGCTGCAGAAATTTCAACTGGTATACCACGCTCAAAGTTTTCGTTCTTGTCATTGTCAATTTTAATGCCAAGACCTTCCATATTTTCGCAAACCATTCTACGGATTTCACATTGGTTTTCACCGATACCAGCAGTAAATACAAGTACATCAAGTCCATTCATTTCTGCCATGTATGAACCAATATATTTCTTAATACCATTTGCCAAAATATCAAGAGCAAGTTGTGCTCTTTCATTTCCTTCTTTAGCTGCTGCAAGACAGTTTCTAAAGTCGTTAGAAACGCCAGTAACGCCCAAGATACCAGACTGTTTATTAAGAATATCTGACATTTGATCAGGTGTAAGATTCTTTAATTTCATAATATATGGAACTACTGTAGGGTCAATAGAACCACTTCTTGTTCCCATTTCAATACCTTCTTGAGGAGTGAATCCCATAGAAGTATCAATTGCTACTCCGCCGTCAACAGCTGTAATAGAAGAACCATTGCCCAAATGACATGTAACCATCTTCAATGAAGAAAGAGGCTTTCCGAGTATCTCGGCAGTCTTTTGTGAAACATATCTATGTGATGTTCCGTGGAAACCATATCTTCTAATTTTATCTTCTGAATAGAATTCATAAGGAAGTGCATATATATATCTTGATGGCTTCATATTTGCATAGAATGAAGTATCAAATACTGCAGCCTGAGGAGTTGAAGGTAGAAGTTTTAAACATGCTTTCATACCCTTGATTGCTGGAGGTCCATGAAGTGGATTGATAGGAATAATTGTCTCAAGATAATTAATAAGTTCAATATCAACCAATGATGATTTTTTGTATTTTTCACCACCATGAGCAACTCTATGTCCGACTGCATCAATTTCAGATACATCAGCAATTACGCCGTGAACTTTATCTGTGAGAAGTTCAAATACAACTTCTAAAGCTTTATCATGTGATGGCAAGTCAATCTCTATTGTATAATTATCTCTTCCTGGCACCTTGTGAGTAACACTACCACCTGCACCAATTCTTTCGCATCCACCTTTTGCGAGCACTTTACCACTATCCATATCAAAAAGTTGATATTTAAGTGATGATGAACCTGAGTTAATAACTAGTATTTTCATAGTTCCCCCTAAAATAAATGTAATTCATTTGTCTTATCGCAAACAAGAGTCACACCCTTATCTGCCAATTTGTTTTGCCAAACTTCATCTGGCATTTTATTTGTAACAACAATATCAACATCTCCAATATCACATACTTTTATAAATGATATCTTGTCAAATTTGCTATTGTCGATTGCTAAAACTCTCTTATCTGCCGCAGCAAATATAGCTTGCTTCATCTCGGCATCTTTTTCATTGGAATCGGTGATACCCATTCCAAAATCTATTCCTTTAGCAGAACATATAGCAAAATCAACATGGTGATCTCTTATCATCTTTTCTGCAGATGCGCCTACCATAGACAAGCCACCTTCTTTTAGCGTACCGCCTGTTGAAAGGATTGTCCAACCAGTCTTATCCGCAAGTTCCAATAAAATTTCAACTGAATTTGTGATTACTGTAATATTTCTTTTATCTTTAATTTTTCTTGTAACATAGATTGCTGTTGAAGAGGCGTCTAGCATAATTCTATCGCCATCATGAATCATTTCTGCTACACACTCAGCGATAAACTCTTTCTGTTCAACATTTGTTTTCTTTCGTATGTTATACGGAAGGTCAGTACTTGGTGACACATTCGATACTGCTCCACCATAAGTCTTAGTCGCAAGACCTTCTCTTGCCAATTTTTCGATATCACGCCTAATTGTTTCTTCTGAAACACCAAATTCTTTACTTAAATCGGAAACGATAATCTTTCCTTGTGCACTAAGCCTCGAAAGAATGATGTTTTTTCTTTCAATCGCAAGCATAATTTCTCCAGATTATAGTATTTTTTCCCACATCTTCTTGTCAGGACCAGCAATAACTGAACTATCAAGGAACATTCCATCTTCACCTGCTCCAGCTTTTGCTCTATCTATAGCAGCACTAACTGCAGATACTTCTCCTGTTAGTAAGAGATAAGATTTTCCACACATACCACGAGCAAGTCTGAGTTCGATAAGTGTTACATCAGCTGTCTTTGCTGCTGTATCTGCTGCAACAATTGCTGCTGCGATTGAGTATGTTTCAAGAATTCCTAATGACTTTGGATTTTCAACTTCAGCAGTTCCCCAAATAGCGCCAAACAAGGATTCATGTGGATTACCTAGAACGAAACTATCTATAAACTGCTCTGGAAATCTTTCTTTTGCGGTTTGAACAGCTGCATTTACTGCTGCGATTTCGCCTTGTACTAATGCAAAATACTTACCAGGACATACTGTTTCAGCCTGAATGAGTTCTACATCAGCTGTTTTAACCATAA
>JAKSVJ010000124.1 GCA_024408015.1 Clostridia bacterium | reverse complement strand
GATTTAGGGTGTTGATGCTCGGACGTATGCCATAAACGTCGCGGAACTGATCGACGATGGCATCCTTCATCCTCAAGCTCGCATATTGCGAGGGGGTGAAGAAGCGTCCGCTGGTGATGGCATCGATGCAGAAGGTCTGGTCGGTGCGCAAGATTTCCAACCAGTTGATTTCTTGAACTTTCTTGTAGAATTCTTCGCCTTTTGACTTTTCCACTTCCCAAGCAGACTCGTCTTTCGCTATTTTGGCTTCGTATTTTTTCAATTGTGTTTCTGTCATTGATGACAACTTCTTTTGTTTTTTATCTTCCAAAATCTTAGCTTTAGCTTCTTCTTTTTGTGCTTCTGCTTTTCTGTTCTCTTCTGCTTTTTCTTTATTAGCTTTCATCTTGTCTTCGTGTTGTTTGAGCAAAGATTCATAATCTTTTCCACTCTTTTCACATTTAGTTTTGAGTTCAGCTTTAAAGATTTCTTCAGCTTCAGCTTCCATTTTTTCTTGTTCAATTGTCGCTTTTACTTCTGGCTCAATCCACTCTTCACCATTTGCAATACAAGCTGCTTTTTGACGTTCTTTAATAATTGCTTGTTTTTTAACGATAGTCTTTTCAACATTTAAGAATGCTAAAAGCGCAACAAGAATTACGCCTGTGATTACTTCAAGTCCAACAAATGAGAATGTAATAATGTCTTTTACAACTTGCGTTTGAGCATGTGCAATTGTATTACCATTAATTAATTCAGGAGCAACATAGCCTGATTTTGCAAGAAGCATGTTAAAAATACCTGTACATATGCCTACTGAAGCTACAGCAATAATATTGTATATTGACATTGCATTTCCATCAGTTCTTACACCGCTCTTCCATTCAATATGGTCAAGAGTGTCGGCAAATAAAGCCATGAATACATAAGCACATGGAAGACCACCAATATTTTTAATAAATTGTCCTACCAATACAACTACCATATTTGTTGGGACAATCCAACAAATAGCACTTCCTATTGCATAAAGAATAAAACCAATAAGAGTTACGTTACGTTTGCCAAATTTCTTCGCAAGTGGCCATACAAGGAATATTCCAAGACCCATAGGAAGACCTCCAATCACAGATATTAACATCTGTGTTGTTCCGTCGTTATATGTTCCTAAAACGTAGTTACAATAATATACTAAGCCTAAATTCTTAATACATGAACCTATTGTATAAACGAGGAAATACGCTAATACAATAAGCATATATTTATCAGTTAGTGTGATTTTGAGTTGTGTCGCAAGAGGAATTTTCTTGGTTTCAACATTAGTGTTCATTGTCTCTTCTGTCACACGTTCTTTTGTGAAATAATACTCAATTATGGTTAGTGGTAATACGATGATAGCAACAATTGACATAACCAATACCCATTTTGACTTATCAACACCAAGAGCCAGCATAATAACCACTGGGAAAATGAGCGCAACAATGATGCCACTCATCATAATAGCAGCAATTTGGTTAAATACTGATAGTGAACCGCGTTGTACTGTATTTCTTGTTGACAAAGGAACCATAAGACAATGACTCATATTAAACATAGTAAACGCAAACGAGTAATATAGGTTGTAAGATATCATAACCCAAATAACCTGTACTGTTTGACTAGCCTGTGGTACTGTGAATAAAAGAATACCAGAAATTGCAACAAGCGGAGCTGAAAGTAATAACCATGGACGAGCCTTACCCTGCTTTGACTTTGTTCTATCAATAATTGAGCCCATTACAACATTTGTAACAGCATCAATAATTTTTGAAACAATTGGAAAAAGTGTTAAGAAAACTCCACCCCATACTGTTGTTAGATTTAAAACATCAGTATAATAAACATTGAGGTAAGTAGACAGTATAGCATTGAACAACAAAGCTCCTGCTGGTCCTAGTAAATATCCTAACCACTGTTCTCTAGACTCAACATTGTTAGAATGAACTCTACTTTGAAAAAGTTTTCCACCAAGTAATTCTTTGGTCATATAATCCTCCTAAAAAACAAAAATGATACAATTTGTAAAACGATTGTACCACAACGAGACGTTTGTTGTATTGCATTTTTGTTTTATTTTCGTTATAATTGTTTTACTATGAAAAACTTCGATTTGAAATATTTATGTACTACAATTGGAAATCTATCTGGAATTCCAATTCGTCTTTATGAAAATGAAAATTTAATACTATTTCATTCCACAATGAATCTTCCAATAGATCCAATGAACCAATATTTTCAAGATATCATGAATATCAAGAATCATGTTGGTTACTTCATAACTAAAAGTTTCTACTATTATGGAATTGTAAACTCAGATAATATAAAAATCATAATAGGACCAACAAGACAATTCACTGCTGAAGATAAAGAACTAAAAGAATTAGCTTTTAGACTTGATGTTCCTCAAGATGACATGGATGATTTCATTAATGGTATGAAAAGCATTATACCAATGCCTCTTGAAAGTGTTATACAAACTTTGTGTGCGATGAATCACATAACAAATGGCGAACAATTGTCTATCAAAGACATCTGTCTTTACGACACTAGCAAAGATCAATTTGAAAAAATGAAACTTATGTCAGGTCAACTTGATAGTGTTGAGAATTCAAAAAATCAGGAAAAACATTCAAAACATAATTCGCTTTATGTAGAAGAAAACATTGCATATATAGTGAGAAGCGGAGACCTTGCTGCACTTGATGAACTTGTAAAGAGCTCTCCAACTCTTCGCAGCGGCAAAGTGGCAAAAGATTCTTTAAGACAATCTAAAAACATCTTCATTGTAACAGCCACTCTTGTATCTAGAGCAGCAATAAGAGGAGGTCTTGATGCAGAGGAAGCTCTCTCACTAAGTGACAACTACATACAACATTGTGAGCTTTTAGATGATGTAGTAGCTATCACTTCATTGCAATATGTAATGATAAGAGACTACACTGAAAAAGTCCAACGCATAAGGCTAGGTAAATCCCCATCAAAACTTGTAACTGATGTTGCAAACTACGTTCAACACCATATATCAGAACCAATTTCGACTGAAGATATGGCCAAAGACTTGTTTTTAAGTAGATCTCGTCTCTCAACAAAATTCAAAGAACAATCTGGCGAAACGCTAACCGATTTCATTCTAAAAGAAAAGGTAGCTGAATCCAAAAGATTACTTAGGTACTCAGAAAAAACAGTACCAGCCATTTCACTTTATCTTGGTTTCTCATCACAAAGTCACTTTTCAAGAGTGTTTAAGAAATACACAGGAATAACACCAAAAGAATACCAAGATAAACACAAACTATGAGGTTAATATGAATAACACAACAATTACAACACAACGTCAAAACCATGTTGAATTATCAAGACTAATCGCAATTGAAGGTATGGTCTTGTTAAAGAATGAAAACAACACACTCCCACTAAAAGATAAGAACATTGCCCTATTTGGTAGTGGGGCTAGATTCACTCATAAAGGTGGAACTGGTTCTGGGGATGTTTATACATTCAAAAATGTCACAATCGAAGATGGTCTTGTGAATTATGGATATAATAATACAGCTGAATTCTATCTTAATGAATGTTCTGAAATTTCTAAGATCAGAGAAATTGAACGCAGAAAGAAAATAAGAAATGAAGCAAAAAAAGTAGGACTTACCGACTGGAATGGTTCTATGTTTATCGCAACTAAATATCCTTTCGGACAAAACATTGACCGTCTAATTACAATTGATGATGTAAATAAATGTAATTGCGACACTGGTATGTATGTCATATCTCGTCAAGCTGGCGAAGGTGGCGATAGAAAGAACGAAAAAGGTGACTACTATCTAACTGATGTTGAAAAAGAAAACATTCAATTTATCGTAGATCATTTCAAAAACAGTATCGTTATTCTTAACACTGCTGCACCAATTGACATTAAAGATGTATATGATTCAAATGCAAGTGCAATTATCCTTTATGGACAAGCTGGCCAAGAAGGTGGAAATGCTTTAGCATCCCTCATTTCAGGAGAAAGCAATTTCTCAGGTAAGCTTACTGTTTCATGGCCACAAAAACTTGAAGACCTTGAAATAAGCAAAGATTACAGTTATCTTGACGGCAAAGATGACATTGAAGACTACTACGATGACATTTATGTTGGTTATAGATATTATGATTCTTTTGGCAAAAAACCATTGTTCCCTTTTGGATTTGGTTTATCATACACAACATTTGAAAATAAAGCTTCATATAAAATTGAAGGTAATGACTTAGTTATTGATGTATGTGTCAAAAACACTGGCCTTGCAAAAGGTAAAGAAACAATTCAATGCTACTCTAGTGCAATAGGTCTCGACATTGATAAGGAAGTAAAATCTCTTATTTCATTCAAAAAAACACGACTCATTGGCATTAATGATTCATGTAACATAACTTTAAAAATTGATTTACTTGATCTTGCCACATATATTGAAAATGAACATAAGTATGTTTTGAAAAAAGGCACTTATGCAATCAGTTTGGGAAATAGTAGCGACAATACAA
>JAKSVJ010000123.1 GCA_024408015.1 Clostridia bacterium | reverse complement strand
CCTGCAACGCCAGTAACCTTACCTGTTTGATCAACAGTAGCATAGCTACTATTTGAAGAAGTCCATGTAACAGAATTGGTGACATCTTCAGTTGATTCATCTGAATAAGTAGCAGTAGCCTTTAATGAAATATAATAACCTTCAGAAACATAATAGTTTGAACTATCAGTCGAAGTAATAGTGATCTTTGTAAGGGTTCTTGTATCAGTTGCGGCATTTCCACAGATTGCCCTAGTTGCAGAGTTTGTGTTTCCCCAAATTTTGCATGCATATTCAGGCTGGTCGATAAATGGGTTTCTATTTCCTTGAAGATATTCAGCACCCTCATTTCTATTTAATTCACGGGCGTTAACTGGATTTTCAAGATTCCACTTAAGCATATCCGAAAGTTTACCCATGGTGCATCCGCTATTAGATGATACAGTTGCACTATCAGCAAGTTTTAAATCACTATCAGCAACCATGCAGTAGAAAATAATACGAGCGCATTCTCCACGGATACTTTCTCCGCCATAACAACCAGATTCACCAAATGCAGTAACCGGATCCCAACCATTCGAACTGTGTGACATTCCTTCTACATAGAAAGAGTTACCACGATTACTGTTTTCAGCAGAAATAGTAGGTCTAGGCATATGGATATCGCTATCAACATAAGGAGAAGAAACTGAGCCACCTGAACCTCCACCATGTGAGTTAGGCCAGACGTGTTCTCTATTCCAAGAAGTTGTAGAGGACCCAGAATAGAAACTTAAAATCTTAGTGCCATATTTTTGGCCCTTGCTATCTAATTGAACAGTAGATGGATCGTAGTCTGTATAACAGAAAGCACCTGAAGGGGAGGTTCCCATAGCGGAATATCCAACTAAAGTTTTACGTTTTGAATTATTTAAAGTTTGAAGCGAACTTAATAAAGTGTCGCCGGTAGCAGCAGAACTAATGCTATTATAATAAGTTGCTCCATCACCATTAGTGTATGTGTTGGTTGGTGAATATGCAGCTTTAGTTTCGATAACGTTTTTTGCAGTAGTAGCAGCTGCTCCTAAACTACCAAAAACAAGAGCAGTAAGCAAACTTACTCCAATAATTCTTAATCTTCCCATAGATGTTTTCATATTTATGTGATCCTTGTATAGAACACAATAATTATAAATTATCGTAACAAAAATAGATATCTCAAAATAAAAGAGCCATTCTTTTTAGGAATGACTCATATTATTTTAGTGTTGTTTTTTCTTTCTAAATAACACTAAGGTTACGCCAACTATTGAAAGTAATGTTAGGACGATTGAAGAAGAAATAATTGATCCTTTACAACCTTTTTTGTTACTAGGCGGAGTGTCCTCGCTAGGTTTATCTGGCTCCGTAGGAATAATTGGTTTTTCTGTTACGCTTAGTTTTACTGAACCAGTTCTTTCTTGGAACGTTGCAGTGATTGTTACTTCATCGCAAACCTCAACACCAAGAACGGTTCCATCGCTTGCAACGATAGCATAGCTATCATTTGATGATTTCCAGATAGCAGAACTTGTAACATCAACTTCTGTATTATCACTATATTTTGCTATCGCAGTTAATTGAATTTCTCTATTCACTTGAACAGAAGTTTTTACTGTTGAAACCACGACCGATGTAAGAGTTTTTTCTGGTGTTATTGAACCACCTGAACAAAGTGCTTTAGTTGCATCATTTGTATTACCCCAAATTTTGCAAGCATAAGATGGTTCATCAACAAATGGATTTCTATTTCCTTGTAATTTGTATGCGGTGTTGTTTCTATAAACATCACGATTTGAAACAGGATGTTCAAGATGCCACTTAAGCATCGTTTCAATATTTTTTGCAATATCAGTCATTCTATATGAATACATAACAGTTCCATACATTACTGATCTAGCAATTTCACCTTTCGCGTCATCGCAAGGTTCAAAATAACTATTATCGAAATAACAATCAGTTAAATGGTCATGAACTGTAACTTGTGTTGTGCTGTTATGAACAACCTCGGCATACGAATAATTGCCTCGAATATTATTGATTTCACCTTCGCACGCAAAGATATTGTGATTATCAGTCTTGGAATTTGGGTATTTTGTTTGGGTCCAAACATGCTCTCTATTCCAAGTATCCCAAGAATAACTTCCAACGTGAGAATTTTTCTTAATATTGTGTCTTGTGTAAATACAAATAATTGATGAAGAATCATTTTCCGCTTCATCACAGGCTTCATATCTACTCCAATCGTAAGAAGTACTTTTTGGAGCATTTATAGAAAGAAGTTCAGATTGAAGAGCAGAACCTTCTTTACCTTCACAACTTGAATAATAATTTGCTGGAGCAGTGCTGGTTTGATTTCCACTCCAAGCATTAGCCTCTTTGTATTCATATCTTACACCAAATGTAATCCCGCCAATCGCGACTACTGATGCAAGAAGTATTGATAATCTTGTAATAAATGATGATTTTTTCATAAACTAATTCTCGCTTTAAGATGATAAACATATTTTCCTATAAATAGGACGTGAACTCAACAGTAAAATATTTTGAATTTCCAAAGAGATATAATTATTTGTTATAATTATTCACAAGGAGTAATTCTTATATGAAAAAATACATCTTAGCAATCGACCAAGGAACAACATCTTCAAGGGCTATTTTATTTGACCATAATGGCCGCTATACATATAGTGCACAACGTGAAGTCAAATGTATCTTTCCACATGAAGGATGGGTAGAGGAAGATCCATTAGAATTATGGGTATCAGTTGTTGATGTCGTTAATGAAGTATTAATCAAGGCTAATGCAACATGGGATGATATTGATTCTATTGGATTAACCAACCAACGTGAAACATCCATTGTTTGGGAAAAGAAAACTGGTAAACCAATCTATAACGCGGTAGTGTGGCAATCTCGCCAATCAGTTGCTATCTGTGATGCTTTAGAAAACAAAAAAGAATATCTCCATGGAAAAACAGGTTTATTGATAAACCCTTATTTCTCAGCAAGTAAAATTAGATGGATTCTTGATAATGTTGAAGGTGCTCAAGAAAGAGCGGAAAAAGGCGAACTTCTTTTTGGTACAGTAGATACTTGGCTCATCTATAAGATGACAAAAGGAAAAGTTCACGCAACAGATTCAACAAATGCTTCAAGAACACTTTTATACAACATCTTTGACTTAAAATGGGATCCAGAATTATGCAAAATCTTCAATATCCCAATGTCTATGCTTCCTGAAGTTAAATATTCAGTTGATGATTATGGGGTAGCATCATTTTTTACAAAAGAAGTTCACATCTATGGTGTTGCAGGTGACCAACAAGCTTCGCTTTTTGGACATACATGCTTTAAACCTGGCGATAGCAAGAATACTTATGGCACTGGTTGCTTTATGTTAATGAACACAGGTGATAAACCTATCCTTTCAATCAAAGGATTATTAACTACAATTGCATGGTCATCAAAACTCGGAATTAAATATGCTTTAGAAGGATCTGTCTTCGTTGGTGGATCCGCTGTTCAATGGTTAAGAGATGGATTAAAAATTGTCAAAGACGCACCTGATAGCGAAAGTGTTGCAGCAAAATGCGAAGATACAGATGGTGTATATCTTGTTCCAGCTTTTGTTGGACTTGGCACACCTTATTGGGATGATGAGGTTAGAGGTGCAGCATTTGGTATTACTCGCGCAACAACAAAGTATCAACTTGTTCGTGCAACATTAGAAGGCATTGCCTACCAAGTCAAAGATGTTTTTGATGTTATGAAAGAAGAGTCAAATATTGATATTAAGTCTCTTCAAGTTGATGGTGGTGCAACCGCCAACAATATCCTTATGCAATTCCAAAGCGATATTTGTCGTATTGAAATTAAAAAACCACAAGTAGTGGAAACAACTGCTTTAGGCGTAGCCTATCTTGCTGGATTAAAATCAGGTTACTTTAAAAATATTGAAGAAATTGTTGCAACTCACGATTATCAAGCGCAATATAAACCACAAATGGATGAAGCTAAGGCTATCCAAAAATGTAAAGGATGGGCAATCGCCGTATCAGCGGCACGTGCCTTTAAAAACAATAAATAATGGAACAATTTACACAACAAATTTCACGTGAACAATTTGAAAATATCCTTAAAGGTATTGGATGTTCTCCAAAGATCAATAAAGATATTCTTTTTGACTTGTTTGAAAATGCGATTGTTGGCGCAAACGCCCTTTCCGAATCAAATATTCTAGGAAGGTATATTCCAGTAAACCCAGTTATTCTTTCTTTATATCTTCACAACGAATACTTGTTCTATTTAGATGTTAATAGAGTCACAAACGAAGATATTGAAGATGATGAAATCCAATTAGGTAAAATTGTTTCTTTAGCGTTAGATAAATACATCACTAATGAACACTTAAACTTCTCAAATGAAAATAAGATTTCTAGATTTACTCCACAAATCTCATCAATAAACACATATATTAACTTCCTTTTAGGAGTTCTTAAAAAATATAAAGAAGCTCATCCAAATAATGACATCATCCCTGACAT
>JAKSVJ010000122.1 GCA_024408015.1 Clostridia bacterium | reverse complement strand
CATACAGCAGGTGGTGTACTTGTTTATGGTATTCCTGAATTCCGTCTTCCAAAGAAGATTGTTGCTAAAGAAGTTGAAACACTCAAACAACTCGGCGTTGATATTGAAACAAACGTTGTAATTGGTAAGACTTTAACAATTGACGAATTGTTCGATATGGGTTACGAAGCAGTATTTGTAGGCTCAGGTGCTGGTCTTCCTAACTTCATGAATATTCCAGGCGAAGCTTACAAGGGCGTATATTCAGCTAACGAATTCCTCACAAGAAGCAATCTTATGAAAGCTTACCTTGACGATCCTAAGACACCTATTATGAAGGGTGGTAAGGTTGCAGTTGTTGGTGGTGGTAACGTTGCTATGGACGCTGCAAGAACAGCTCTCCGTCTTGGTGCAGAGAAGGTTTACATCGTATATCGTCGTTCAATGGACGAACTCCCAGCTAGACGTGAAGAAGTTGAACATGCAATGGAAGAAGGAATTGACTTCAGACTACTTTGCAACCCAACAGAAATCCTTGGTTATAACAATCCAGACGATCCTCGTGATCCTAAGAACGGATTTGTTACAGGTATCAAGTGCGTTAAGATGGAACTTGGCGAAGCTGATGCTAGTGGTAGACGTAAACCTGTTGTAGTTGAGGGCAGTGATTTTGTTCTTGACGTTGATGCAGTAGTTATGTCAATCGGTACATCTCCTAACCCACTTATCAAGAGCACAACAGAAGGCCTTGAAGTTAACCGTAAGGGCGGTATCATTATCAACGAAGATGGTCTTACATCTCGTTCAAATGTTTACGCTGGCGGTGACGCAGTTACAGGTGCAGCTACAGTTATTTCAGCTATGGGTGCTGGTAAAGTTGCTGCTAAGGCTATCGACGCAAGTCTTAACAAATAATTAATCGAGTATGGTGAATTATGAAAGTATTTATATGTCCTAACAATAGGACTTCTGTAGAAATTGAAAAAGCAAAAGAATGTTTTGATATTTTGCAAAAGCTTGGACACGAATGTTCATGTTCAGAAGATACTTTCATAAAACTCTCAATTGATAAAAAACAATCATTCTCTCCAAGTGATAGTGATATAATTCTATCACTTGGTGGAGATGGTTCGGTTCTAAGAGCTTCAAGAGTAGCTATTGAGAATTCAAAGCCATTAGTCGGAGTTAATAGCGGAAGACTAGGATATTTGTGTGCAATGAATTTTGAAGATTTAAAGGACTTTGATAATCTATTCAAAAACATGCACATGTCCGAAAGAACTTTATTATCAATAAACTATGATGGTAAAGAGTCAATAGCCATCAATGACATAATTGTTGCAAAAAAGAATTTTGGAGCAACAGTAGACTTGTCAATTGAAATTGTTGGTATGGAGAAAAGAAAAATCCGTGGTGATGGTCTTGTGATTTCCACACCTACTGGCTCAACAGCATATAATTATTCTGCTGGAGGCCCTGAAATTGCCTCAGATGTTCCTTGTTTTACATTGACAGCAATTTGTCCTCACGATGTTGGTCAAAAGTCTTATGTTATTAGTGATTCAAAAACGATAATGGTATCTGAAAGAGACAATATGGCAGAACTTTATTGCGATGGAGTTCTAATTGGTGACATTAAGAATCAAGTTAAGATAGCAAAAGCTAATGTAACTTTGCAAATGTATACAAAGTAAATGGGTTAAGGGAGCAATAAACTCCTTTTTCTTTTTGCTAAAATAAAAACGACAGGACCAAAAACTAATCCTGTCGTATTTTTTTAGAAGAATGAAATTAGTGCAGCTGATGTAATCATTAATGTTTGGAACAAAAATGCACTTGATAATGCTCCATATAATCTATTCCCAGTTTGTTTTTTTATGTAATTACCAATTGGTATACAGAATATATACATTAATACCATATTTTGAGCTTGTCCAATAAGTCCTGAATAACTTCCTATTATTAAATAGAATGAAACAAATAAAAATAGTGGTACGTATTGAACGAGATTGTATAAGAATTTTTGAACTTTTGTAGCTCCAGCGGATTCAAGCATATCTGTTTCACATCCGGATACAAAATATCCAAAACTCATAAGAATAGTTGCAAATACAACCCAGAATAGTCTAAAGTTAAAAGGTATCAGTCTATACATAGTAGATCTAAGCACATACCAAACAAAGAAGCAAATAGCAACACAAATTATTGCACATACTATAACACTTTTTTTGCTCTTTGTTATTTTGAATGATATTTTAGGAATAGTACCTTCGGTGCCTTTAACCTTTCCTTTTTTATATAAGAAGAACATAAGCAAACCATAGCCAGCAATGAAACACATATAAGGAATATTCATGACCGGACTACCAAATGGCATCACAACGCAAACACAACATACTAAGAATGCGATTAGTATACCAGGAAGCCAAAGTAAGAGCTTTCTAAGCAAAAACTGTTTGATATTAATAAGTGATGGGATACTATCTGTAACAACCCACTCTGAACTCATATTTAGCGCTAACAATGTTAGTAAGATACCAGCTAATGCTAAAAACCATCCAACATACACGAAATGAAAACTCCAACTTGGATATGTAGATGCATGTCCGGTTATATCAGTCAAAGCTTCATTTAGAAAAGAACCGAATGAAGCAGCATACATTTGATATGAATGTAATACACCACCAGTTATTCCAACACATATAGTCGACCCTACTTCATTAACTTGTTTACTGAACCACTTTCCGCTTTCAGGAACGTTTAATCCCCCAATGTGTTCAAACATGTCGAGGCAATCTTCTTCTCTAACTGTGTCATCAGCAGTTGAACCAAATATATATACGTTTGTTCCTTTAGTATATGTAGCGTTGTATGTATCCCATGGTGATTCATTTGCATCGGATGTTCCTGCAAATAAACTAGCTTGTGCATTGAAGTTATAGTTAACTTCTGGAGAGAAAACTATTACACTATTCAATTCTTTTTTTGATACTTTAGTTATAGCTTCTAGTGAGTTGTAATCATAAAGTAATCTCATTATCGATCTTCCACCCATCGAATGGCCGAGCAAAATGATGTGATCATAAGCTATTCCAGATTTGCTATGCAAAAATTCAATTGCATCATCAATTGGTACTGGAATCGCATCTGTTTTTGCATTGTCAAAACCAATTTGGCCGAGAGAAGCGCCTTGACCCGAATAATCAAATGACATAGTGGTAAAACCATTACTTACTAGAAGGTTTGCCATTGGTCTCCATTTTTGTCTATCACAAGAATAACCAGGGCAAATTAGAACAGCATACTCTGAATTATCTACTTCCCAATAAGAACCCTTTAAGACAACATCAGCATCTTTGTATTTAGAATCAAATGAAACTGTTGCTTCGGATACTGTTGGTATATTCAATACCAAAAAACAAACAAATGAAGAAACAATCATTGCAATGCCAATGATTAGCGATATTAATTTTTTCTTTTTCATAAAAACTCCTAAAGAAATAATAAAATGACTTAATTTGAAAAATTAGATTTAATTATGTAATCATTTTATCAAAAATGCAAATAAAAGTAAAGAATAACAAAGAAGATGAGAAAAAAATGCATCTTTTGCGAGAAAAAGTACTGTTTTTAAAGAGAAATTGCCAAAAGACCGAAAAAAATAAACTGGTGAACTTAAGAATTTTGCAAAAATGATGTTTTTTGAATTAAAAAACGAAAAAAATATTTTTTTAAAGTATTTTGACAATAAATTTTTGTTTTTACTATTGACATTCATGCTCAATGAGACTATAATGGGGAACATTAAAAAAAGATATTTTATATCAAAAATTTAAAGAAGGTTTTATTATGAAAAAAATTATTTCATTGGTTTTGGCAATCTCTATGATTGCTTGCCTTGGTATTGTTTTCTCAGCATGTGGAGGAAAAACTAAGACAGAATTCGTTGCTATTGATGCAACTGACTTGTATAAAGAAGACTATGGTATGGCAGTAACAAAAGGAAATGCTACTCTTATGGCTGCTATCAACGAAGTTATTGATGCTTGGGTTGCAGACGGCACAATGGCTAAGTACGTTGACTATTACACAGATCTTGCAGAAGCTCTTGAAGATTCTTCAAAAACAAAACCAGATGCTGGTTCTTTGAAGACATCATGGGATTTCGGTAGTGCAACAGAAACAATTACTGTATTTACAGAATCTGGTTATGCTCCATTTGAGGTTGTATCTGGTAGCGACATCATCGGTGTTGATATTGCTATTATGAGTGAAGTTGCAGTTAAGATGGGTAAGAAACTTGACATTCAGGACGTTGGTTTTGACACAATTCCTACAAACGTAGCTGAATCCAAAGGTGATGCTGTTGGCGCAGCTGCTCTTTCAATCACAGCTGAAAGAGCTGAAGTTGTTGACTTCTCAAATGTTTACTTTAGCTCAACTCTAGTAGTTGTATCTGCTAAAGATAAATCATACAGCTCAGTAGCAGACCTAAGTGGTCTTAAAGTTGGTGTTCAGGGTGGTACAACTGGTGACCTTGTTATCAGTGCTGCTGCTTCAGCTGAAGGCCATTCATATGAA
>JAKSVJ010000121.1 GCA_024408015.1 Clostridia bacterium | reverse complement strand
TGATTCATATGTTAATAACAATCTTCCTTTCCAGGTTCTCTATCAATCTTTCGTTTCTCGCTCATTTGCTTGGACACAAAAAGCATATAGAGAAATCGGCTTTAGAGAAATCCAAGATATGTATGCATCAATTTACTATATGTGCGCAATGGATAAGCCGAGTCTTGCAAAAGAAATGCTATCTAAATGGATTTCAAATGTACATCAAATGGGTTATGCTAACCATAACTTCTATGAATCAGGTAAAGAACCAGGTATGTGTTCTGATGATGGTTTGTGGTTAATACAAGCTATATATAGATATGTTTCATTAACAAAAGATTATGGTTTTCTCAATGAAGTATTCCCTATGGCAGACGGTGGAGAACGTAAACTCATTGACACTTTAAATGCTGTAGTTCAATATAGCGGCAAGATTTCAGTTGGTGAACACGGATTCCCTCTAATGGATAAAGCTGACTGGAATGATACCATGAAGCTTGATGATGACTGGATAAATGGCGAAGAGAAACTAAAGAGATATAAAGCTCAATTAGAAACAAAAAAGCAAGAATATGGTGTGAAATTTGAAAGCAATTATTCAGAAAGTGTCATGAATGCATTTCTATTGAAAATAGCACTTGATGAATTAGTTGAACTTTCAGCTTTAGTTAATTATGACAACACATATTCTGCAGATAGTGAAAATCTTGCAAAACGCTTAAAGAAATATGCATGGAAAAATGATTTCTATGCAAGGGCAATGATTGGACCAGACCACAAGGATTTTGAGTATCTTGGCGCTAAAGGTGACGGTCTTTCAGCAGATGAAAATATTGATGGCACATATTTCCTTAACTCATTTAGCTGGTCAATTTTATCGAATGTTGCTACAGAAAGTCAAATAAAGACAATGCTTCGTAAAGTTCGTGAGTATTTGTGGACACCAGCAGGTATGAAACTATGCACACCTGCTGCTCTTGAAAAACTTGCAAATGGAACTGCTGCTGGTCATTATTACCCTGGTGATAGAGAAAACGGTGGTGTATTTAAACACGCTGCTATGATGGCTGTAACAGCAATGTTTAAAGCAGCAAAATATGTCAAGAGCGACAAACTCGCAAAAGAATTAACTGAATTCGCATTTGAAATGATTGATAAAACAATTCCATATAAAACACTTGAAAATCCTTATATACTCAAAGGAAATCCAAGATTCTGTACTCAATACAACAATGCTCAAACAGGTGAAAACTGTGGACCTATGCTATCAGGAACAGCTAGCTGGTTAAGTTTAGCAGTATTTGAAATTTTAGGTATTGATTATTCATCAAATGGAATAACTATCAACCCAATAATCAAGTCAAAAGCTACTGAAATGAATTACTCTGTAAAATGCAATGATACAGTTTATAACGTTAATATTACAAAACCTAATCATTTCTGCAGAGAAAATGAAAATACGAAATATACTCTTGACAATACTACAATTGCTAAACCGGAAAATTTAGTACTAGATGGTAAAGAACATAACTTAAAGATTGAGTTTTAAACATGAGAAATTACGATAACGCATATCTTACACAATTCACAACAAATGTGATTAAAAGCGATAAAGATAAAAATGGCACTTATGTCGTATTAGAAAACACATACTTCTTCCCTGAAGGCGGTGGACAAAATAGTGACTCAGGAAAGATAGCTGGGGTCATCTGCACACAAGTACTAGAAGTGGAAGGAGAAATTCGCCACTACATCGTTGATGAAATCACTAACATGACTGAAGTCCAATGTGAAATTGACTTTTATGGTCGTTTTAGACGTATGCAAAACCACACTGGTGAACATATTGTATCTGGAATCATACATAATTTGTTTGGTTACAATAATGTTGGCTTTCACCTCGGTGAAGATGATGTCACTTGCGATTTTGATCATGAGTTAACAAAAGAAAACATAGACCGTGTCGAACAATTGGCAAATATAGTTGTTTTTGAAAACAGAGTTGTAAATATATTTTACCCTTCTAGTGGTGAGTTATCAGCAATAGAATATCGTTCAAAATTAGACCTTGTAGACGACGTTCGCATTGTAGAGATAAACGGAATCGATAAATGCGCTTGTTGTGCCCCACACGTCTCAAAAACCGGTGAAATTGGACTTATAAAGATTCTAAATCCTATAAAATGGAAAACCGGCACTAGAATCCACTTAAAATGTGGTTATGATGCCCTATATGATTACAATGCTAGATATAACCAATCTGTTCTAATATCGAACTTACTCAAATCCAAACAAGAAGAAATTGCTGAAAGCGTTTTAAAGCTTTACAATGATTCTCAAGATAAAGATTATGTTATAAAAGGTTTAAAGCAAGAAAAAACAAAACAACTTATATCAACTCTAAAACCTTCGAATGAAAACATAGTTGTAATAGCCGATGATGCAGATATGGATGGGCTTACAGATATCGTTAATGCAGGTTCTACCTTAACACCAAAGTATTGTGTAGCACTCTCTAATACTCCAAACGGTATCAGATTTGCTTTAAAGAGTTTAAGTTTATCTGCAAAGCAATGCATTCAACAAATGAAAGAGACATTAAACGTACGTGGTGGTGGCAGCAATGAATTTGCCACAGGTTCAATTATTGCAACTATAGATGAAATAGAGTCCTTCTTTAGCAAAATTTAAGGAGATTAGCTTGAAAAACATAAAGATTGCTTATATTGGTGCCGGTTCAAAGAACTGGGCACTTACATTCATGAATGATTTAACGCTCAACAGCTATCTAACTGGAGAAATTGCCCTATATGACAAGGATTTTTTTGAGGCTCAAAAGAATCAGGTTATAGGAAGAAGGATGAATCTGGTTGATGGTGCTAACACCCAATGGAATTACCAAGTTTACAACAAAATAGATGAAGTTCTCGATGGAGCTGATGTAGTTATTATCTCTATACTTCCCGGCACTCTTAACGATATGTTAATTGATATCAATATGCCAGAAGAATACGGCGTATATCAATCTACTGGAGACACAATTGGCCCTGGTGGAATATTTAGAGCAATGAGAACTGTTCCAATTTTTGAATCATTTGCGGAAAAGATTCAAGAGATATGCCCTGAAGCCTGGGTTGTTAATCTTACAGACCCTCTATATATCAGTACAAAAACTTTATATGACGTTTTTCCTAATATAAAGGCTATAGGATATAATAATGAATTATCGGAAACACATGATTTTCTATGCGATGTTGTATCTGAAATAAAACAAATTCCTCGTCCAAGAAGAAATGAAATAGAGTCTGTCGTTAGTGGTATAAGCCATTGCTCATGGATTACACGATCAAATTACAAAGACATAAACATTATGTCTCTTCTTCCTGAATTTCTTTCAAAACACTATGAAAGTGGATATATTAAGAACAAGGACGAATTTATAAAAGATCCATATTTAAGCGGAAACAAAGTAAAAATGGATTTATTCTTAAGATTTGGAGCTTTAGCTGCTTCAAGTGATAGACACATTGTTGAATTCATGAATAACTCTTGGTATCTAAAGAATAAAGAATTTGCTGAAAGTTGGATGTATCATTTGACATCGGTTGAAAACAGAATCAAACTTCATGAAGCAAATACAAAAATGCGTGACAATATGCTTAATGGTTCTGAGCCTTTGATTCTAAAGCGCAGTAATGATGGAATTGTAGATATCATACAATCACTTATGGGATTCGGTCAGTACAAAACTCCAGCAAGTATGGTTAATGTTGGACAAATGTCAGAACTCCCTATTGGTACCATTGTTGAAACTCAGTGCGAGTTCGACACTGATTCAATAATACCTAAAAAAACTCCAGAATTGCCAATGCAAATCACAAACATTGTTTATAGAAATGTAATGAATTTAGAAGCAACTTATTATGGTATTAAGTCTTGTGACTTCAATATGATTTTTGAATCTTTTATGAACGAGCCACTATGTTCAAATTTGACAATTGATGATGGCCTTGAATTATTTTCAAAGATGATAAAAGCTTCCGAACACAATTTAAAGAGTTTCGGTATATAAATTTAAGGATATAGGCTTTTTGAGCTTATATCCTTGTTTTTATGGCATAACAAAAGGATATGAACATTGTTTTGTTCATATCCCATATTGTTTATCATTTAATTAGCCGATTTGAGCAATTCTCTTTTCAAGTTCAACTTTAGCATCTGCATAACCAGGTTTATCAAGCAATGCAAACATGTTTTTCTTATATGCTTCAACACCTGGCTGGTTAAATGGATTAACACCAAGCATATAACCTGAAACACCTACTGCTTTTTCAAAGAAGTATACAAGGTATCCAAAATCTTCTGCGCTTCTTGATGTAAGTTCAATAACTCCATTTGGAACCTTACCATCTGTATGAGCAAGAACTGTACCTGCAAAAGCTTTTTGATTTACAAAATTCATTTCTTTACCTGCTAGGAAGTTTAGACCGTCCGAGTCAGATTCATCATAAGGAATTGTAACACCATCATTAATGTTAACATTGATGTATGTTTCAAACATAACTCTCTCGTCATCTTGGATATACTGACCCATAGAGTGAAGATCTGTTGAGAAAATAACTGATTCTGGGAATAAGCCCTTACCATCTTT
>JAKSVJ010000120.1 GCA_024408015.1 Clostridia bacterium | reverse complement strand
TCGAAAGCGCTCGGCTATTCTACCATATCATCTATCCTTTGTCAAGAACTTTTTTTAGTTTTTTTAAAAAATATTAAAAAATTATGAACAGCGAGGTTTTTTAGTTCCTCGCTGTCCACTTTTTTATAGCAATAATCTACATTTTTCTCATTTTACAGTTATTGACAAATGTACTTCTTCAAGTAGCATTCCTTGTGAATCGATGGTGTATTTAATTTCAAGTTTTCCGCCATCATTGTAGTTTATACTATTCTTAACTGACTTTGTATCAGTGAACAATGTGAGTTCCCCAAACGGGAGACTCTCGGAGGCCATATACCTCTGACCTTCTATGAAGCAAAACATTTCATTAGCCGCTCCGCTTCTCGAGATATAGACTTCCTTTCTTTTATCTTCGGCGAATTGTAGCGTACTAAACGACTGATGTTCGTCTTCTTTGCGAGGTTCTGCGTATTTAATTTTAATGTTGTTTCCAGTTCTTTCCATGTACCCTACGGCATTGAATAGAATTTGTTCATTTTCTCCATCCAATTCCTCGGCTCTAATGAACGAGGAAACAGATTGCACCGCAACACTACGTTTCTCTTTATCCATTATATTATTCCTTATTTTATATTAATAAGTGATTCGTTCCACATTTCTGGAGCTTCATAGCCCAAGAAGTTTGTTACAGTTGCAGCTACGTTAGCTAGACCAAAGTCACCTGACTTAACGTCGTATTCAGCAGCTGTATAGTTGTCGTAAATAATACATGGAACAGGATTCAATGTGTGGCTAGTCTTAGCTTTTGGTGAGCCATCAGAATTTGTCTTTGGACAGCCTTTTTTCTTATCAAACTCATACATCTCATCAGCATTACCATGGTCAGCTGTAATAATTGCTACACCATGAGCTTCGTCAATTGCAGTGAGAAGTCTAGCAAGCTGTAAATCAAGAGCTTCCATTGAACAAATTGTTGCACAATAGTTACCTGTATGTCCAACCATGTCACCATTAGGGAAGTTTGCTCTAATATATTTATATTCGCCCGATTTGATAACTTCAAGAAGTCTATCTGTGATATCTGCGCACTTCATCCAAGGACGCTGCTCGAAAGGAACAACATCTGATTTGATTTCTTCATATGTTTCTGTCTTTTCATCGAACTTGCCGCTCTTGTTACCATTCCAGAAATATGTTACATGTCCATATTTTTGTGTTTCTGAAATAGCAAACTGTTTTACGCCAGTTCCTGCCAAATATTCGCTCATTGTGTTTGTGATATTTGGAGGAGATACGAGATATCTTGATGGGATATGGAGGTCGCCATCATATTCAAGCATTCCTGAATATACAACACTTGGTGTTCTAACTCTATCAAACTTGTCAAAGTCAGCGCCAGCTTCGAATGTCTTTGAGATTTCGATAGCTCTGTCACCTCTAAAGTTATAGAATACTACGCTATCGCCATCATTGATTGTACCAACTGGTTTGCCATCTTTAGCGATAACAAATGCTGGAAGATCCTGGTCAATAACACCAGTTTCACTTCTGTATGTTGTGATTGCTTCTTCTGCTGAAGCAAACTGTCTTCCTTCGCCAAGTACATGTGTGTGCCAACCAGCTTCAACCATGCTCCAGTTAGCTTCATATCTATCCATTGTGATTTTCATTCTACCGCCACCTGATGCGATCTTTGCATCAAATGTTGCATCGTTGAGTTCTTCCAAGAATGCTTCGAATGGAACTACATAATCAAGAGATGATGTTTCGCCAACATCACGACCATCGAGAAGAATGTGAATTCTTACTGTCTTCACGCCATCTTCTTTTGCTTTCTTAAGCATTGCCTTTAGATGATCAATGTGAGAGTGTACATTACCATCAGAAAATAATCCAAGGAAATGAAGCACTGTTGCGTTGTCTTTTACATTATTTACAACTTCCGTCCAAGCTTTGCCTTCAAACATTTTTCCTGTTTCAATTGATTCTGAAACAAGCTTTGCGCCCTGTGAGAATACCTGGCCTGATCCGAGTGCATTGTGTCCAACCTCACTGTTACCCATATCATCATCGCTTGGAAGACCAACAGCTGTTCCGTGAGCCTTTAACTTTACCCATGGGTATTTAGCCATAAGCATATCGAGAGTTGGTGTATATGCTTTTGTTACGGCGTCGCCGTCCATTCCATTACCGATACCAACACCATCCATAACGATAGTAACTACAGGACCAGTAAGATTAACTTTCTTTTTGAGTTCTGTTAATTTTTTCATCTTTTACTCCTTAACAAGGCCCCAAAAATCAGGGTCTTCATAATCTTCAATAATAATATCAGTGCCCAATTTCTTGTGAAGGTTTCTCTTATATTCCTCTTCTTTTCCAAGCCTTGAAATACAAAGAGCGCCCATATTGACACCTGCTGATATCTCAGCTCTTCCATCTCCGATAACAAGAATCTCTTCTCCGTTGATACCAAGCTTTTTCATCAAGTTCTCCATAATTACATCTTTAGGGAGTTTGTCAGTCCAAGTTGAACCAATGATATCTTCAATCACTTCACCGGGTCCTATGCCATATCCAAGAGTCTCAACCTCTTCAAACATGCCCATTCCTCTTTCCACAACTGCGCCTGTTACAAAATAGTTTTTAACGCCATTGTCTTTGAGAAATTGCAGGAATTTCTTTGAACCTTTTATTATAAATCTATCCGGATCAGTTTTTGCAAGTTCAAGATTTTTGTCTCTACAAAAACCATTTAGCACTTTCTCGTAAAATTTGAACAATCTTGGTGTATGAATATCCAAAAAAGCTCTCATTTCATCTGTGTCAGGAACATCAAATATTTCTTCGCCCTGACCAATTCTTTCTATCTTGTTCTTGTTGTCGACTTTATCACAATCAATGTTTATATGTCCAAAATCTATCGCACGTCTTATAGCCCACTCCATTTGAGTCAAAGCGCTTAAACCTGCTGATTCTACACAAAACTTATCTGTATCTGGTAGTGGTTTTGTTCCGGCTAAAGATATGAGTTTTTTGACATTTTCATCACTGTCATAACCTTCCGGAACACCACCGCGACTAACATAGTCTAGAACAATACTCATGACTGGTGGCCAATCTCTAATCAATGAATGTGTGCCATCAATATCATGAAACGCATACTTTATAGCTCTACATTTGAAATCTTTTATTACAATAGAACTGTTATTTGAAACAAATTTAACCATTATACTCTTGGCTCTGTGCAAAGTGCTATCAAATCATCAACTTTAGCGGTAGCAAGTCTTACAACTGCGTCACTTGCGCTATAGTAAATCTTAACTGTGCCATCTTCTTCAAGAAGCATTCCGCATGGGAAGAGTGCGTTGCATCTATAACCAAATTCTGTCTCCAAATATCCTTCTGGAACAATGAGAGGTTTCTTTGACATACCAATTACCTTTGAAGGATCGTTGAGATCAAGGAGACATACACCAATCGTGTAACGTTTTCTCCATGCTTTTTCCCAACCATTCTTGCCTCTGCTAGCATCAAAGTCAACTGCGTGGAAAATTGTAAGCCAACCTTTGTCTGTTTTGATTGGTGGAGCACCAGGACCAATCTTTGTGTTACAGAATGGTACATTTTCAGCGCCCATAACAAGTCTTGACTTGCCCCAATATACAAGGTCTGGTGATTCAGAAAGCCAAATGTCAAAATAGTCTCCGTCTCTTGAATATACAGGCATAGGTCTTTCAAGTCTTACATAGTTTCCATTGACTTTTTCTGGGAAAAGAACCATATTTCTGTTTTCTGGAGCAGAAATTGATTTTATCTCAAAATTCTTAAGATCTTTTGAAACTGCCATGCCACCACATACACCGTGACGTGTATCTACCGCAAAACACATGCAATATTCACCATCAATATATGTGATACGCGGGTCATATACTCTCATGATTTCATCGTCTTTAAGAGCAAAACATGGTTCTGGCTCAACATTCCACTTGATACCATCATCAGAGAATGCGAGGCCGAGATTAGTAACTCCATCAAGCTTTTGTGCTTCAAAGTCACCAACGTCATTTCTAAAAATCATAATGTATTTTCCGTTCAATTTAAGAACACCTGCATTAAAAGTCAAGGCAGAACGATAAGGAACATCTTTATAAGAAAGGACTGGTTCTGGGTGTCTTGTAATGCAATCAGCAGTTTTGAATATACTGTCATCTACTGTCTCGTTGGGTTTGTATGGTGAAAACATACCTGTAGGTTGCGCCATAATAATTCTCCTATATTTATATATATAAATTCAGTGTGATTCTATCACAAGAATAAAGACAAGTCAACAAAAAAGTCCGGGGCCATAAGACTCCGGACGATTTTTCAACTATTTAATTAGTTTGTTTTATCAAGAGCAGAAACGAAGTTGCTGATCAATGGATTAAGTGTTCTAGCTACCCATTTGTTAGCTGCTGATGAAAGTGAGTTTGTACCTGTTGTAAGGTATTCACCTGCGAGACCGTACATACCAGCACCATAGTAACCGTAGTCATAAATACGAGAAGCCATGATGAGTTCGAGCATATCTACAGACTTGCTGTTCTGGCAGTAGAGACTACCGTAAGCTGTCTTGAATGCAGGGAGAACGATCTTATTTGAATGACATTGGGACGGTTCTTAATGGCTCGCCCCCAAA
>JAKSVJ010000012.1 GCA_024408015.1 Clostridia bacterium | reverse complement strand
TCTTTGTTTAAGAAATCATTATGATACGTGTATTGTCTAGCTACCATATCGTAAATTGTTTTAGGCTTTTCAACTATTGGCTTGTTAGTAGTTGTTGCTTCAGTAGTTTGTTCTGTTGTAACATCTGTTGTAGCTTCTGTTGTTTCAACTGTTGTAATTTCAGTTGTTTGTAGTGTTGATTCTTGAGTTGTTGGATCAACAACATTTCCGCCACAAGACACAAACACGGCCAATAGCATAGTTACTATTAAAATAACCGATAAAGTTCTTTTCATAAATGCCCCCTATTTTTGCTCAGGTCTTTGTTGATAAGGAACCTGTCTTAAAACATCGTCTGTCTTTATTGTCCAATTACCATTTGTATCTTTCACTGCTCCAGTGGTATCCAAAGCCATCTTTGTTAGTTCATAGCTCAAATCCACCAAATCATAGAAATTCAATTCAGAACCAGTAAAATATCTTTTTCTAACAGTAAATAGATTGTATGTTTCACCAGAACTCTTAACACCATTGTAGTAACTCTCATCAATGGCTTTAGCTCCGATAGCATTTCCCAATATTGATGCAGCAGTTGATGCGTTACAGTCTGCATCTTGGCCACATCTGCCTGCAATTTCGACTGTCTTTTCAAAGTTTCCATTTCCCCACAACAAACCAATTGCTACATAGCCTGAATTGAGTTTAGCATCTATGTTGCTAAGGCTTGGTCCATCAATAGGACAAATGTCGCCTGAACCCCATTTTGTTTGAATAATTTGCCAAGCTTGTTCCCAAGTTTTTCCATCATCATAAGCTTTTAGAACATCGCCAATTAAACTCTTAAATTGAGTATTATCAGCAATAACATCGTAACCGGCTTGAACAATTTCTCTAGTATTTGTTGTTCTATACGCAGCGGAGTGCATAGCACAAATGAATGATCCACCATATACTCCATCACCATAGCAAATGATCTGTCCTATATCAAATGATTGCTTAGCCGAGATATATTCCATGGCAGGATACATAATTCCAATAAAATCGCAATCTATTTGCCAGTCAATATCATCACAATGCGGATTATATGCATAAGATCCAGTTAATGGGTACACAAGTCCCCTTCTAGCATTATCCCTTGCGGCCAAATTAGAATGCCAAACTGGGAATGTGGATTTTGCATAATAATCTAAATACACACTCATCTCACTATTAATTCCATTATCATACATAGCCTGCATAAATGGAATCATAACATACATATCATCTTGGTTATAGCATCCAGGAAGGTCATTCACTAAGTATTTAGGAAACTGTGACGCTGGCAAGATTGTTCCTTTGGCTCTAAATTCAATAGTTGCAGCCCAAGTAACACCAATAGCTTTTCCAAGCCAAGCGCCAAGTAACTTATCGTATAACTCTTCTTCTGAAATAACGAAATCTTCACCATCACCATTTACATTTGGAATCTGATAGCCTAAAGGTTCAGTAGTTGTTGTACTTTCTGTTGTGGCTTCAGTTGTTACTTCTGTTGTGGCTTCTGTTGTTGTTTGAGTAATTGTTGTTGCATCAGTATTTATTGTGGTTGATGTATCACTCGATACTACTTCACTACCACAAGATTGCAATATCAATGAAATTAGCATGATTGAAACCAATACTAATGATAATATACTTTTTTTCATAAAATACCTCATTGAGTTTGTATTCCATATTCAAATCAAGTTGACAATATATTTCTTGAGACATTTTTTATGGGTTACAAACTTCAAACTCTTTTCAAAAATCCCCGAATTGCTTCGGGGATTTTGCTTTAAACAATTATTATTGCTTTATTATTGCTTATTTCCAAGAGCTTTAAGACAATCTCTAATATCTTTAAGAATATCTTCTTGTGTTTCAACTGGTTCAGCTGGAACTTCTGGTTCAGCTGGAGTTTCAACAGCAGCTTCTGCTTCAGCAGCTTCCTGTTCTTTCTTCTTTGCAGCGATAGCAGCAGCTTTTTCTTTGCTCTTTACGATGATACGTAAGAAAGTAAAGATAACAAGTGCAATGAGAAGGAAGTTGAGAACAACAGAAATGAAGTTACCATAGTTAATAGTAACAGCTTTCTTTACTACTTCGCCAGCTTCATCAAGAACTTCTGGTTTAAGAACAGCTACAAGATCCTTAAAGTCTGTGTCTCCGATAAGAAGACCAAGAGGTGGCATAATAATGTCATTTACAAGGCTTGAAACGATTGGGCTAAATGCACCGCCAATGATAACGCCGACAGCCATGTCAAGGATGTTACCTTTAGCAATGAAAGCCTTAAAATCTGTAAAAAATGATTTTGCAGAACTTGTGATTTTTTTCATAGTGTATATCCTCCATATAGATTACAACTTTATTATAAAAGAAATTGAGCATTTTTCAAGTTATTTTTATGAAAAAGCATATTTTTGATCAAGATTAATTAATTGATTTTTCAAAGCTCTTCCTTCCTTTGTTTCAAAGTTAGGATCTGATTCCAAAAAACTCTTAGCAGCTGCAGTTGCATTGTACAATAAATCTCTGTCACCAATGATTTCAGCCATTCTTAAATCTGCATCACCACTTTGCCTACTTTTCTTTCCAGACTCGGCAATAAAATCTCCTGGACCGCGATGTTCCAAATCATATATCCATCATGGTTATTCTTTAGAATGTTCAATCTCTCCATTGTGTTTGGATTCTTAGTGTCAGATACAAGAATACAATAGGACTTCCTATCTCCACGTCCAACTCTTCCCCTTAGCTGATGAAGACCAGATAAGCCAAAGAATTCAGCGTTTTCAATTATCATCAAAGAAGCATTAGGAACATTCACACCAACTTCAATAACAGTTGTTGAAACAAGAATATCCAAATCACCTTTTACAAACTGTTCCATTATCTTTTCTTTATCCTTGGATTTTAGTTTACCATGGATAAATCCCACTTTAAGTTCCGGGAATCTCCTAGATAATTCTTCGGAATAGTTAACAGCTGCCTTTAGTTTCGGCTTTTCTTTATAGTCAAGAAATTGCTCAAGCATATCTAAAGAAATACTATATCCGCCTTCGCATTCAATAGTTTCTTCTTCCTCAACACTAGGACAAACTATATATACTTGCCCGCCTTCTTTGACATTTTTCAAAATAAAGTTGTCAATTCTTTCTCTATAGTCCTCATTAACATAATAAGTATCAACAACCTGTCTACCTGGCGGCATTTCATCAATTGTAGAAATATCCAAATCACCATATAGGACAAGGGCAAGAGTTCGAGGTATAGGTGTTGCACTCATTGATATTAGATGACAACTTTTACTCTTGTTACGAAGTTTATCGCGTTGATTTGCTCCAAAACGGTGCTGCTCATCAATAACTATGAGACCTAAATTATTAACAGAAACGCTATCTTCGATGAGTGCATGCGTTCCGATAACCAAGACTGGTTCATCTTGTAATAATCTTTGTAATATCTTTCTCTTTTGTGCGGCTGGTGTTGCACCTACTAGCAACAAGCATTCATATCCAAAACCTTCAAACATTTTTGAAAGTGAAATAAAGTGTTGGCGAGCAAGAATTTCTGTAGGAGCCATAAGAACTGATTTTTGACCATTTTCAAGCGCCAAAAACAATGCAAAAGCAGCACATAGAGTTTTGCCACTACCAACATCACCTGTCACAAGTCTTGACATTCTACGCCCGGATTTCAAATCTGTGGCTATTTCTCTCATAGTTCTTGTTTGAGCATTTGTAGGCTTATATGGCAATGATTGTAGGAACTTGGTGGAAGAAGAAATATCATATATTGCACCAGGAACATTTTTCTCTTTATTTCCGGTTAACATCGACCTAATTGAGAATAGATATACTTCATCAAAAGCCAAACGTTTCCTTGCCCGCTTTACCTCATCGTAATCATTTGGAAAATGAATTTTTTGTAAAGCATATGAAATATCAGCGAGATTGTTCTCTTTTTTAACTTCATACGGAATATAGTCAACAACACCACTAATGTTAGCACTAAGAACAGTATCAAGTGCAAGCTTTATAGTAGACATCATGAATTTTTGATTTATTCCTTGAGTCAATGGGTACACTGGGACAAAGGGCATTAGCTCTTTAATTGGGTTGACAAGCTCGTAAACTGGATTTACCATTTCCGAATTATCTCGCACACGCTTGACTTTTCCGTACACTCTATATGTCCCATTTATGTGAATTGAATCCTTGATATATGGATTGTTATAGAACACCAGAGTCAATTTACCCGTGTCATCATGTCCTACCATTTTAGCCAAAGTCATCTTTTTGTTTCGTACCACAATGTATGGGTCCGTTACCATTTTGATTATGAAAGATGATATCTGTCCGTCTTGAGCATCTTCTACTTTTATAACATTTCCTCTATTTTCATATGCTCTTGGAAAATGATAACACAAATCTCCTAGCGTAAATATTCCCATTTTATTAAATAGTTCAGCCTTTTTGGGCCCTACGCCATATAGACATTTTATGTCAGTGTCAAAATTCATATTTAATATACCACGCATAGATATCATCTCCTTTCCCTATTACAATTTTAACACAACATTAATCTTACTACAAGACAAACAAATCTCTTTTATCGTTTTTTGCAAAAATGTTTCCAAAAAGTAACTTTATTTCCAATAAATTCTTGCCAAATTATTGAAAAAAACTTAATAAAAGTTATAATATATATATTAACTATTTGGAGTAATAAAATGTCAGAAAAAATTGAACCTAGAATTCTACAGGGATTTGTTGAATTTCTCCCTGCAGATCAAATAGCCTTCAACAAGATGAAGGATTCAATAAAGGAAGTATATGAGAGTTTTGGTTTCCTTCCTCTAGACACACCAACACTTGAATATTCCGATGTTCTTCTTGCCAAAGCCGGCGGAGAAACTGAAAAACAAATATATAGATTTACTAAGGGTGATGCTGATATATCAATGCGTTTTGACCTAACAGTACCTTTGGCACGTTATGTAGCAATGCACCAAAATGACCTAGCATTCCCTTTCAAAAGATATCACATTGGAAAAGTATTTCGTGGTGAAAGACCTCAAAAAGGACGTTTTCGTGAATTCTATCAGTGTGACATTGATGTTATAGGAAGCGACGCTCTTGATCTTGTTTATGATGCAGAATTACCAGCAGTAATCTATAGCGTTTTCCAAAAACTCAACATAGGAAAATTCACTGTTAGAATCAACAATAGAAAGATTCTTGGTGGTTTCTTTGATAGCCTTGGCCTATACGACAAAGTTACAGATATTTTAAGAGCGAACTTGCAAAACTTGAATGTTCTGATGATTCCATTGAAAAAATCATGTCATTCATTTCAATTTCAGGTTCTAATGATGAAATCATCAATTCTCTCTATGGCTTAGGTTGCACTAGCGAAACATTTGTTTCTGGTGTTAATGAGCTTAAAGAAGTTATTGATCATCTAAGAGCATTTGGTGTACCTGAAAACTATTTTGATATAGACTTAACAATAGCTCGTGGTCTTGATTATTATACAGGCACTGTATATGAAACAAAACTCGATGACTACCCTTCGCTTGGAAGTGTATGCTCAGGTGGTAGATATGATAACTTAACAGGTTATTACACAGATCAGAAACTACCTGGTATTGGTATATCAATTGGTCTTACAAGACTTTTCTCTCAGCTTAAAGATGCAGGACTTATAAGCAACGACGTTAAAACAACAGCAGACGTTCTTGTAATTCCTATGGACAAATCAGCACTTCCTGCAGCGACAATGACCGCCAAAAAATTCAGAGATGCTGGCATAGCTACCGACGTTTATTACCTCGACAAAGGTATGAAACCAAAGATGAAATATGCAAATAGAATCGGTGTGAAATATGCAGCAATCATTGGCGAAAGCGAAGTAGCAAATGGTACAGTAACATTAAAAGACATGGTAGGAGGAGAACAAATCTCAGCTACCGTCGATGAAGCAATCAATAAAATAAAAGCCTAAAAAGGAATTAAGAAAATGGCAGAACTATTAAGTAAAGAAGACAAAAGAACCAATTATTGCGGAGAACTCCGCGGAAGCGATATTGGTAAAACAGTATGTGTAATGGGTTGGGCAGGACGTGTACGTGACCTCGGCTCCCTAATATTCATCGATTTAAGAGATAGAACTGGTATTGTTCAGTTAGCATTTGACGAAAATACAGACAAAACCATTTTCGACAAAGCTTTCAAAACAAGAACAGAGTATGTTGTAGTAGCTAAAGGCGTTGTTCGTCAGCGCAGCTCCATCAACAATCAAATTCCTACTGGTGAAATTGAAATTGCAGTTGACTATTACAAAGTTCTCAGTGCAGCTCAAACAACACCATTTGAAATCTCAGATAACGTTAATGTCAAGGATGAATTATCTCTCAAATATCGTTATCTTGATTTAAGAAGACCATCTCTCACAAATAATATGCTTATGCGTCACGAAATAGCAAAAGCAGCAAGAGATTATTACTATAGCAACGGTTTCGTTGAAATAGAAACACCTATGCTCATTAAGAGCACTCCAGAAGGTGCTAGAGATTATCTTGTTCCATCAAGAATAAGAAAAGGAAGCTTCTATGCTCTTCCTCAGTCACCTCAGATTTACAAACAGCTCCTTATGGTAGCAGGTTTTGATAGATACATTCAGCTTGCTAGATGCTTTAGAGACGAAGACCTTAGAGCAGATCGTCAGCCAGAATTCACACAAATTGACCTTGAAATGTCGTTTGTTGATCAAAATGACATCATGGAAATGAATGAAGGATTTATCGCTTATTTGTTCAAGACAGTTCTTAACATCGATATTCCTCTTCCACTTCCTAGACTTACATACGCAGATGCCATGAATAGATATGGTTCTGATAAACCTGATACTAGATTTGGTATGGAAATTTGCGATATCTCAAGTCTCGTTAAAGACAGTGCTTTCGCAGTATTCTCAGGAGCTATTGCTAATGGTGGTTCAGTAAGAGCTATCGTTGCAAAAGGTGGAGCATCAACCTTAACAAGAAAAGAAATTGACAAATTGACAGAACATGCAAAAGGAATTGGTGCAAAAGGTCTTGCATACATCAGATATGTTGAAGATACACCAAACTGTTCATTTGCTAAATTCATGGGCGAAGGCGAACTCGATAAGATTATGTCATTTATCGGTTGCGAAAAAGGCGACGTTGCGCTTATCGTAGCTGACAAAGATAGAGTTGTACTCCCTACTCTCGGCGCGCTCAGACGTACTATTGCTAAACAGATGAATATCATTCCTGATAAATGGAACTTCTTGTGGATTACAGAGTTCCCATTCTTCGAGTGGAATGAAGAAACACAGAACTGGGATGCAATGCATCACCCATTCACAATGCCTCTTGATGAAGATATTGACAAGCTTGATTCTGATAAAGGCGCGGTTAGAGCTAAGGCTTATGACCTTGTTCTAAACGGAATTGAACTTTCTTCAGGTTCTATCAGAATTACTGATCCAGTACTCCAGCAGAAAATGTTTACACTTCTTGGTCTTGGCAAAGAAGAAATCGACGCTAAATTTGGATTCCTCGTTGATGCATACAACTATGGTGCACCACCACACGGAGGTGCTGCATTGGGTCTTGATAGACTTGCAATGCTCATGTGTGGCGCTGATAGTCTTAGAGATGTAGTTGCATTCCCTAAAGTTCAAAACGCTTCTGAACTTATGTCTGGAGCTCCAACACCAACTGATGCAAAAGCTCTTAACGATTTGGGAATTAGCGTAGTTGTTCCTGAGGTATAATGGAAACAAAATTATTCACAAAAAATGATAATGGGTTTATTTGTGCCAATTGTGGCAACGAAGTAAAACCCCTAGGTTATTCTTCTAGAAATCATTGTCCAAAATGCTTGTGTTCCCTTCACGTGGATATAAATCCTGGTGATAGAGCAAACGCATGCAAAGGAATTCTAAAACCAATAGGAGCTGAACCTAGTCCGAAAAAAGGTTTTATAATCATTCACAAATGTGATAAATGTGGTGAAATTAGAAGAAACAAAGCAGCTGAAGATGACAACAAGAATTTAATAATTCAATTAACAGTTGCAAAATAAAAACAATAAAATGCCGTATATCAAGTTTAACGACTTAATATGCGGCACTATTTTTTTTGGCCTTTTGATGCTCTAATCATCCGATAGCTCTTTTTTGACATTATACATTTAATGATTTATCGCTTAAAGCGCCATAAATAACAAAACACGAGTTTTTCAACTCGTGTCTTAATACAAATATTTGTTTCAGTGCTTGAATCATTAAAAGAATTTTAAAAACGACAAAGCCGCACCTTTATTTTGAACATTCTTCATCTCAACAACTAATTCTAGAGTTTTCTTCTACCGTCTAAAGCTCTTGTCAATGTTACCTCATCAGCATTTTCTATATCAGCACCGACAGGAACACCATACGCAAGCCTTGTTGACAATACACCATATTGGGACAGTAAACGACTCAAATACATTGCTGTCATCTCGCCATCCACAGTTGGATTTGTTGCAAGAATAACTTCGCTAATATTACCTTTTGATACTCTTTCAACAAGTTCTGCAATTCTTAATTTGTCAGGACTCATATCATTGACAGGAGAAATTGCACCACCTAACACATGATACACTCCTTTGAATTCTCTAACCTTTTCAATAGCCATAAGAGTACGTTCGTCTTCAACAACACAAATAATTGATTTGTCTCTCTTGTCATCCGAACAAATATTGCAAATATCATTTTCGGATATGTTACCACATATCTTGCATTTACATATATTGTTTTTTGCAGCAATAATTGCTTCAGCAAAGGCCATGGCATTTTCATCACTCATGTTTAGAACAGAAAATGCATATCTTGCAGCTGTTTTTCTTCCAACTCCACGTAATGTTGCAAATTTATCAATTAAATTTTGAAGAGGTGCAATATACTCCATAAAAATAATCCTTAATTAATTAGAATAAGCCTGGGAATCCACCAGCAAGACCACCCAAAGGTCCTGTTATTTTTGCCATTTCGGCACTTGCATCGTTTTCAACTGTTGTAATAGCCTCATTAATAGCAGCAACCAAAATATCCTCTAAAGTTTCAACATCATCTGGATCTACCAATTCTGGAGAAATCTTAACTGATTGAACTTCTTTCTTACCATTAATAACAACATTAACAGCTCCACCACCAGCAGAGATGTTATACTCTTTTGCTTCAAGTTCAGCCTGCTTTGTTTGCATATCTTGCTGCATTTTTTGAACTTGTTTCATCATTTCATTGGCTGATGGGCCCTTTGGTACCATTGCTTTCATTTAATTTTCCTCATTTTTTCCTAATTTTTCTATTAAATCATCTATTGGATGTCTAATTATTTCTTCATTTTTCTTGATGACATCAACAAACACTTTGTCTAATGTCAAATTTTCTCCCAAAATTCTATTATACGCCTTAACAAAAATTTCCATAGAACCGGAAGATCCCTTAAATGTATCAGCAACAAATTTAGAATCGAAATATATCACAACTTTTCCATCAGGATGAATTTTTCCTATTGATCTAAACATAAAGTTTGCAATAGGTGGGCATTCATTTGAAACAGCTCTTGATATATCACTCCACTTTCTAATGACTTTTGGCTGAGTTTCTAACGAAATTTGCGAGATATTCTCTTTTGTTTCATTTATCACTTCTCTAACATTTTCTTTCTTAGGTGTGGAAACTGAAGTACTAATATCTATTTTTGTATCATGTGGAATCGGATTAACCACTATTGTTCCTGATTGAAGTTTATTTACTAATTGCTCCAAATCAGAAATTCTCTTCTCTAAACTTTCAGTATCAGTTTTCACACTAACTTCAGTAGCTTTAATTAAAGCTATTTCCGAATACAACTTAGCAGATGATGGATTCTTTGTCATATCTGCTTCAGCAGAAGTGAACTCTTCTATAACCTTCACCAAATGTGATGGAGCGAATAAATTAGCTGCATTAGTGCAAACGTCACCTGTCGTTTTTTCGCCTCTAGTAACACAACAAACAAGCACATCTCTCAAAAATGAAATCAGTTCTCTCCAAAAGACTGCTATATCTCTCGATGATAGGTAAACCTCATTTACTAAGTCTAAAACATTCGCCACATTATTTTGAGCTATTGATTTGGCGAATTCATATAACATTTCAGCAGAACTTGCACCAAGTAATTCACTTGCGTTCTTATATATAATAGTTTTTCTTTCACTAGAGCAAAATTCAAGCATATTTAGAGCATCTCTAAATGCGCCCTGAGATAATCTTGCTATTAGTGCTAACGCCTCTTCTTCGGCTTCTATTTGTTCACCAGCACAAACAACTTTCATTCTTTCAATTAGATCTGTTGGGGTTACTCTTCTAAAGTCAAATCTTTGACATCTAGAAAGAACTGTAGCAGGAATTTTATGTAGTTCAGTTGTTGCCAATATAAATATTACGTGTTTTGGAGGTTCCTCAAGTGTCTTAAGCAATGCATTAAACGCTTGTGTAGATAGCATATGAACTTCATCGATGATCTACACTTTGTACTTTAAATCAGCAGGAGTGTATACAACACCATCTCTAATATCACGAATGTCATCAACACCATTGTTAGATGCTGCGTCCATTTCAATAACATCAGTAGTCGTTCCATTATCTATAGCTAAACAAGACGGACATTTACAACAAGGACTTCCCCCTTGCAAATTCTCACAGTTCGCTGCTTTTGCAATAATTTTTGCGCAAGTTGTTTTACCGGTTCCTCTAGGACCACAAAAAAGGTATGCATGGCTAATTTTGCCATTTTCAACTTCACTCTTCAATATTGAAGTTATGTGGCCTTGTCCATATACATCTTCAAATACAGATGGACGCCATTTTCTATATAAAGCTTGATACATTAGCACACCCCTTTCAAAATAAAACAATACGAGATATAAAGACAGACCATACACCGTAAATCGAAAAGATTATACACGCGCGTTACGTACTCCTCGTTCAAAGCAGGCACTCTCGTGGCACATTGTCTAAGTCCGCTTAATGCTGCTTGGTTCCCCACCTGACATGGTTCACGGCAGACAATTGCACAAGACCCGCTCATCATCACGAGGTTTATACGGTGCGGACCGCACATAACCAATCCTCAATACGGTTTGCATCCCTGCTGTAGCGGATTGCAGGTTACAAGGCACCGCTATCTCCCCGACTGGTATGGCCTGACTTTATATCTCGTTTCTTTAGTATATCATGAAAGAATCAATAATGCAACCAAAAAACAAAGAAGAAATAACGAAAAATGCAAGCAAGCATGCCATAAAGTGAATAGACCACTAAGGCAAATGTAGCTCTGCCTCTAGGAAACCATTCGTACCCCCCACAGGAAGTGTGGCTAGATTCACAAACGCAAAAAAAAGGGGATGTGAAAAAACAGATTTTTAATTAAGTCTGTTTGGACACATCC
>JAKSVJ010000119.1 GCA_024408015.1 Clostridia bacterium | reverse complement strand
TTGATAATATTATGACAATACCAGATGGTTCTGGAGAAAGAGGAGCATTTGCTTTTGTGATTAATGTATCAAAAGAAAGCTTAGCTAATCTATTAACATTTTTCGCTATATATTATCCAGGTTTTGTTCCAGTTGGACTATATCACATAGTGTAGGTGTATTATGAGAATTTTAGGAATCGACCCAGGTTTAGCCATAGTAGGTTATGGCGTAGTTGATTATATAAGAGGCAAATTTAATATTATTGCTATGGGTTCCATTCAAACACCAGCAGGAACTCAAACAGAAGATAGAATAAAAACTATATATGATGATTTGAACTCAATAATTGATGAGTATCAACCGAGTGAAGTATCAATAGAGGAGTTGTTCTTTAACACAAACCAAAAAACAGCGATAGCAGTTGCTGAAGCTCGAGGCGTCATTCTTCTTTCTTGTAAAAACAACGGTTTAAATATTGCAGAATATACACCGCTACAGGTTAAACAATCAGTTTGTGGCTATGGAAGAGCAACCAAAAAGCAAGTAATGGAAATGACTCGAATGCTTCTTGGTATGACCGAGAAAATCAAGTTGGATGATACTGCCGATGCAATTGCATTAGCTATATGCCATGCACATTGTAGTGGTTCTAAAATTAAAGATTATTTCAACCAAAAGAAGACAAAAATGCTATAGGGGGATTAGAATATGTTTTATTATTTGAAGGGAACACTTGTTGTAGTGGACCAGTCATTTGCAGTTATTGATTGCGGTGGTGTTGGATACAAGTTATCAGTTAGTGCAACCACACTTTCTAAGATTGCAGGAAATATTGGTCAAGTTACAACACTTTACACATATTTGTCAGTAAGAGAAGATGCTGTTGAATTGATGGGATTTTATTCAAATGAAGAATTAAGTGCATTCAAGATGCTTATTTCTGTTTCAGGAGTAGGTCCAAAAGCAGCTATGGCGATTCTTTCAATAATGACCCCAGAAAGATTTGCATTTACTGTAAGTTCGGGAGATTCAAAGGCTTTAGCAAAAGCAAATGGTGTAGGTGGAAAAACAGCTGCACGAATTATCTTGGAGCTTAAGGATAAGGTGGCAAAAGAAATATCAGCAGTTGATACTGAGACTGGCGAAACATTCGCTCCAATTCCACAGACTGGAGTTGTTACAGAAGCTATCAGTGCGTTGATGGTTTTGGGTTATTCAAGATCAGAAGCTGAAAGAGCTTTGTCGGGATTGAATTTAAATGATACACTTGAACATGTTATTACTGCAGCCCTCAAAAAAATGGGAACTAGATTCTAATTTTAAGGATACTAAAAGATGATAAAAAGATACGATACACCAACACAAAATGATCAAGATGAGAACTATGCTGCAATTGCAGAAAGATTAATGCAAGCTAGCGAGAGTAGTGAAGATAGAGACTCTGATGTTAGTTTGCGTCCTCAACATCTTGACGAATATATAGGACAAGAAAAAGCCAAAGAGAATCTCAAAATATATATAGGCGCTGCAAAACTTCGCGGAGAATCACTTGACCATGTATTATTGTATGGCCCTCCAGGTCTTGGTAAAACTACTCTTTCTGCTATTATAGCAAATGAAATGGGAGTAAATTTAAGAGTAACTTCTGGTCCTGCTATTGAAAAGCAAGGTGACTTGGCGGCATTGCTATCAGCTCTTAATGAGGGCGATGTTTTGTTCATAGATGAAATTCATAGATTGTCAAAGAATATAGAGGAAATTCTATATCCAGCAATGGAAGATTATTCTTTGGATATCATTATCGGTAAAGGACCATCAGCACAATCTATTAGAATCCCATTGCCTCATTTCACCCTAATTGGTGCTACAACAAGAGCTGGGCAGATATCAACACCTTTAAGAGACAGGTTTGGTATTGTTCTTAAACTAGAATTATACACCTTTGAAGAATTGGCAACAATCGTTGGTAGAAGTGCGGGAATTCTTGGCATTGATATCACTGATGATGGCAAGAATGAAATTGCTAGACGTTCGAGAGGAACACCTAGAATTGCCAACCGTCTTTTGAAGAGAGTAAGAGATTTTGCTCAGGTAAAAGGTCAGGGTGTAATTGATAAAGAAATAGCTGATGCTGCATTGAATATGTTGGAGATAGACGAACTTGGTCTTGATAATGTTGACAGAAGAATGCTCGAAACAATCATTAAGATTTATGGCGGAGGTCCGGTTGGACTAGAAACATTAGCAGCAACTATTGGCGAAGAGAGTATTACAATAGAAGATGTGTATGAACCATATTTGCTACAAATTGGATTCTTATCAAGAACCCCTAGAGGTAGATGTGTTACACAACTTGCTAGAGAACATCTAGGTTTATCTTATCGCACGAATGGAAAAGATGATGTGGACGACCAATTGCGTCTAGATGTTGACAATGCTATGGTAGAAGGATAAATAAATGTGGACAACTAAAAATTGGGTTGATTATGAACTGCTTGATTCATCTGATGGTGAAAGACTAGAAAGATGGAATAAATATATTTTAAGAAGACCAGATCCTCAGGTTGTGTGGAATGGACACAAAGCGAGTAAATTATGGGGAAAGGCAGACGCAATCTACACTAGAGAAGGTGGCGGAGGCCATTGGTCTAAATGCGATGTTCCTGATCATTGGACAGTAGATTACAAAGATTTAAAATTCAAAATAAAGCCAATGGGTTTTAAACATACAGGCCTTTTTCCTGAACAAGCTGTTAACTGGGATTGGTTTTCTGACATAATCAAAAATTCCGGTCGTAAGGTAAAAGTGTTAAACTTATTTGCATACACTGGTGGTGCGTCAGTGGCAGCTGCAAAAGCGGGTGCTGAAGTATATCATGTTGATGCTGCAAAAAATATGGTTGAGCATGCAAAAGAGAATGCAGCTTTGTCCAATTGTCCTGAGGGAAGCATAAGATTCTTCGTGGATGACTGTACAAGATTTTTGAATTTTGCAAGAAAAAAGAACATTAAATATGATGCCGTTATAATGGACCCACCTTCATATGGAAGAGGTCCTTCTGGAGAAGTTTGGAAGTTAGAGGATTGCATAGGTGAGTTCATAGAATTGGCTGCATCTGTATTGTCAGATGATCCTGTATTTTTCCTAGTTAATTCATATACTACTGGAATCTCTCCGTCCTCTATGGGATATATGGTGGACTTAAGTGTAAAATCAAAATTCGGTGGTAAATCTGAAGCTGATGAGATTGGTATTTTAGTTAAACAAACTGGCGGAGTTTTGCCTTGTGGCGGTTCTGCTAGATGGAGCAAATAAAGATAATGAGCGATACAATAATTAAGTGTAAAAATTTAAGTTTTGCATATATTGATGGTGAAAAAAGAAAAGATGTTTTAAAAAACATCGATCTTGAGATAGAACAAGGTTCTTTTGTGGCTGTTCTTGGTCATAATGGTTCCGGCAAGAGTACACTTGCAAAATTGATTAACATGATTTTAGTTCCAATAGATGGAGAACTTAGTGTATTCGATAAAACAATAACAAAAGAAGGTTTGAGCGAAAACGAAGTGTTTGCGCTTAGACAAAAAGTTGGTATGGTTTTCCAAAACCCTGACAACCAACTTGTAGCAACAATTGTTGAAGAGGATGTGGCTTTTGGACCTGAAAATTTGGGAATAGAACCTGAAGAGATCAGAAGAAGAGTTGATAGTTCTTTAGAAATTGTTGGAATGGAAGGCTTTAAAAGACATAGCCCACACCAATTGTCAGGTGGACAAAAACAAAGAGTTGCCATAGCTGGCATTCTAGCAATGTCGCCAGAAATTATCGTTTTTGATGAAGCCACTGCTATGCTTGATCCAATAGGAAGAAAAGAAATAATAGAAACTATAAAGAAGCTTAATAGAGAAGAGAAAAAGACTATTATTTTGATCACTCACTATATGGAAGAAGCGGCTCAAGCTGATAGAGTGGTGGTTTTGGAAGACGGTAAAATTGTTTTGGATGGTTGTCCAAAGCACGTATTTTCTCAAACTGAAGTGTTACACAAGACAGGATTAGATACCCCACAAATTACAGAATTGATGCAAGGATTAATAGCTGATGGCTATAAATTCAGTAATGACATAATAGATGTTGACGAAGCTGTAAGTGAAATAGTTAATAGTATTAAAGGAAATTGTTGAATATGAATTCTGTAAAAATTGAAAATGTATCTTTTGTATATAGTAAGGACACTCCTTTTGAAAAGCAGGCCCTATCTAATGTTGATATAGACTTCCCAATGGGAAAAACAACAGGAATCATAGGACACACCGGAAGTGGCAAGAGCACAATTTCCCAAATGATAAATGGTCTTCTTAAACCAACAAGTGGCAATGTGTATGTTGGAGGAAGAAATATTTGGGAAAATCCTAAAAAGATCAAAGAAATACGCTTTATGGCTGGTCTTGTTTTCCAATACCCTGAATACCAACTTTTTGAGGAAACAGTAAAACTCGATATTGAGTTCGGCCCTAAAAATATGGGACTGAGTAAAGAAGAAATAGAACAGCGTGTTTTAGAATCAGCAAAACTCGTTGGTATAGATGAATCAATGCTTGATAAATCACCATTTGATTTGTCAGGAGGACAAAAAAGAAGAGTTGCCATAGCTGGTATTATGGCTATGAAACCATCTGTGC
>JAKSVJ010000118.1 GCA_024408015.1 Clostridia bacterium | reverse complement strand
TCTTTATGTACACAAGATTAGACTTGATATTCGTAAAGATGGCAACGTTGAAGTCTATGCAACAAAAGATTGTACAGGTTCAAAAATTGCTCCAACAAATATCTCAGGTTTAGCAGGTGCTGATGATCACGTTGTAAATGAATACACAGTTAACAGCAAAGCTTGGTCAATTAAAGCAAACTATAATGGTGCTTCATATCTTCACTCAGTTCAACTTACTGTTGACTCAGAACCAATGCCACTTCAATTCACAGGTGTTGAATTACCAGCAGAAACTCTTTCATTAACAGAAGGACAAGAATATGCTGCTCCAGCAAAAGTTCTTGAAACAGGTGTCGAAGGTGTTGCTGTTTCTTATGAATCAAGTGATCCAACAACTGTTGCAGTTGATGCAAATGGTGTTCTCACAGCATTAAAAGGAACAGGTTCTGCAACAATTACAGCTACTGGTGTAAAAGAAGGTGTTACAAAAACCGATACAATGGAAGTTTCAATTGCAGGCTTCCCACTTCCAGTTGCTGAACCAGCAGTTGGCACAAAATATCTCTTTGGTTTAGATCAAAAAGGTCTTGGTAAATTCTTATATTCTACTGGTAAAGTTGATGGAAACTACGCAGCTGTTACTGAATTAAATACAGAAGGTGCTAAATTTGAATTAGTCGCTGTCGAAGGTGGTTACAACATTAAAGCTACACTTGCAGATGGTTCTACAAAATATATGAACTATGAAACTTCTGAAAGTGGAGAAAAATCATATGCAAATATCAAATTCAATGATGAAGCAAAGATTGTTTGGAAACTTGATTTAGCAAAACAATGTGTTTATGCTCCAGTTACATTTGCAGTCAACACAAAAAATAGTGGTGATTATTATGTTGGTGCCTATAACACAAATAGAACTTTCTCAATGAGCAAGACTTCTTACTTAAAACCAGACTCAACAAACTATGCAGCATGGTTTACAGAACTCGGTGTAAGACCAGAAGTAACTTCTGTTACAGTTGATCCAACCGAAGTTACACTTGCTCTTGAAGAAACAACAACATTAAAAGCTACTGTTTTACCAGCACTTGCTGATCAAACAATTACATGGGCTTCAGATGCAGAAGCTGTTGCAACAGTTGATGCAACTGGTAAAGTCACTGGTGTTTCAGCTGGTACAGCAAATATTACTGCTACAACTGCAAATGGTTTAGTTGCAAAATGTGTTGTTACAGTTACAGCAACTGTTCAAGAAGAAATTACAAAAACTTTTGTTAATACCCATGATGTTTGGGGAACAACTTCCTCAACAGCTGCAGCAACATATACAGTTGATGGTGTTACAATTGCAACAAATGGTGTGAAAACCGGCAGTTCTAATTCAGCAGATAAAAACTATGGTTACTTCATGGTTAAGCAAGGATATTTAGCTTCTACATCAGCCTTAGAAGGCTATTATGTTTCTAAGGTTGTTCTTACATACACAAGTGGAACAGGAGCTAAAGGACGTACTATTACAACCTTAACTGCATCTTCAATGAATTCACTTTCTGCAACCGCTGGTACTAATACCCCAGTTCAAGGTGGTTCTTACACAGTAACTAATACTGATCAAACATTACTTTATTGGAATGTTTCAAATACAGTTAATGAAAACTGTCAATTTGCAAGTATTGCTGTTACATATTCCCTTATTAAATAATTAATAAAGCTTATAAAGATTGCTGTATGCATTACGCATGCAGCTTTCTTTTTGTTTATTGAATAGAATAAATATATTATTTATAATTATTATCGTTATGAATAAGATTAAATATATTATTTGTGATCTCGATGACACATTACTAAAAAAAGACAAAACTATCTCTCCAAAGACTGTAGAAGTTTTTAAAAAGGCAAAAGAACAGGGTTTTATGCTAGTTTTTAATACTTCAAGATCAATGCAAAACTCGATGCAATATATCGAATTATTAAAACCAACATATGGAATTTACAATGGTGGATGTCAAATTGTTGATGAAAACTGCAAAGATTTATTTGTCTCAATGGTAAGCAAAGAACAAACTAAAGAGATAACAAAGTATTTGAATACAATTTGCGATAAGATTTCAGTTCAAACACACGATCAATTTTTAGCAAGTGACAAAGAATATAAAAACCAAAACGCTATCTGGACAGACTTCACAGATGGTTATGAAGGTGAAGCATTCAAAATCCTTTGTCATTCTATGGATCACGATAATATTGAACGAATTGCAAAAGAAAATAACCTAGAATTCCAAAATTATTTAAATAGAGGCTGGCATAGGCTCTCCACTCCAGGTGCAACAAAATGGAATGGTGTTCTTAGATTCCTTAATGTTGTAGGTGGTAAACCAGAAGAATGTTCCTGTTTTGGCGATGATTTTGGTGATATGGAAATGATTGAAAAATCAGGTTGTGGTGTAGCAATGGCTAATTCTCAACCAGAAGTACTTGCTATGGCACCAAATATTACTGTTACAAATGAAGAAGATGGTGTAGCAGTGTTTATTGAGAAGAATTTCCTCAAATAAGGCTATGAAATTAAAAATTGGATTAATTACTCTACTTTCAGTATTTGCGCTCTCCTCGTGCGATTTATTTGGCAAAAAACCAGTAGATGACCCAACTCCAGTTGGTTGTAAACACGTTGATAACAACAAAGATCATACTTGTGACCTTTGTAATGAATATTTAGGCGACCACGAAGATAATAACAAAGACCATAAATGTGATGTTTGTGGAGTTAAACTAACATCATGCAGAGATTTAAACGCTGATCACTTATGTGATGTATGTAATGTTAGACTTTCAGAATGCATTGATGAGGATTTAAATCATAAATGTGATGTATGTTACAAAGTATTAACTGAATGTAGCGATGCTAATAAAGATCACTATTGTGATATGTGCCAAAAGAAGATATCTGAACATATTGATAGTAATAACGATAATTTATGTGATATATGTGGAATTCAATTGTCTAGTGGTGAAGAAGGCGATGAGGGCGATGAACTCAATGCTCCAGTTCCAAAGAAACTCGATTATAGAGCAGGATATGAGAATAATAAGAGTGTTACAAAACCTACAAGCGGCACTGGAACTATCGATTTATATGGTATTAACGATTTCCATGGTGCGATTAAACCAAATTACAATGAAGTTGGTTTAGCTAAAATGGGTTCATATATGAAGAGCAAGACAAGCCAACCAAATACTTTGTTTATTGACTCCGGTGACTCATGGCAAGGAAGTCTTGAATCTAACTATAATCATGGCAATTTAATTAATGATGTATTTAGTTATGCTCGTTTATCTGCAAGAACTATTGGAAACCATGATTTTGACTGGGGTTCAAGAAAGTTGCTTGAAAATACTGAAAGAATTTATGATGGCTATAATATTCCAACATTAGGTGCGAATATTTATAACTTCGATTGGGATTACAAAACTGTAGGTGATACTCAAATGTATAACCTTGGTAGAGAATACGTAACATATACCCTTGATAACGGAATTAAAGTGGGAATTGTAGGGGTTATTGGGTCTGATCAAATAACTTCTATATGTACTAATTGCGCAAAAAATGTCATTTTTACCGATCATATTGCAAAAATTAAAGAAGTTTCAGACTTCCTTAGAACAGAGAAAAAATGTGACGTTATTGTTGCAAGTGAGCATGATGGATATAGTAGTGAAGAAAATGATTTAACTTCAAAGTCGCCAGTATCCGGAAAAAAATATGTCGACTTTGTATTCAATGGTCATACACATTACAATGAAGACTTTGAATATAATGGTGTTACATTTGCTCAATGTGGTGCAAATGGTGATGCAGTAGGACACGCAACATTAACATACAATTTTGCTACTAATGAAGTTACTAATACAATTTACTCAGTTGATAATGTTTCAGCAATTAATGCTGTTCCAACTAATTCTGAAATTCAAAAGATTGTTGATAAATATGCTGAAGAAACAGATGCTATTGGTTCAATTGTTTTAACGAACAAAATGGATGGATATTTCTCTAAGAAAGAACATTTAGTAAATTTAATGTGCGAAGCTATTTATTTCGAATGTCTTAAAGAAGGTATTAATGTTGATTTTACATACGCTAATGATGCTCGTGGTTATTTCAGTACCTATCTTGGTGAAGATATAACATATTCAAAACTATATGATGCTTTCCCATTTGATAACACAGTTTATATTATTGAAGTTCAAGGAAGAAAGTGTATGAACGAACTTATTCAATGGAATTGTGTTTATAACACTGGATATGAATATGTCTCTCAATATGATACTTACACAGTTGCAGCACTTGATTATCTAGCATTCCACACAAACGAATATAGAGAATATGATTATTTCCCAGGTGCAGTGGAAGTTGACTATCTGAAAGATAGTGATGGCAACATATATACTTATAGAGAAATATTAGCGGATTACCTTTTAGCAAATCCAAATAAAGAATTCTATGATTATGACTATTCAAGTTCTAATGATAGATTCTCTAAACCAACCTTATCATATTAGTCATTTAAAAACTTCATTAAATTGAATGCTTAAAAAGCATTCTTTTTATTTTTCATTCGAAACTCACTTAATCTTGAAGTGCAAATATCGCACAACAAATTTGTATAAAATAAAAGCCAACACAATATGAACTGAACCCCATTTAGTTCACAGGAAAAGAAAAAGCCTTCTATCGTATAATT